>NZ_CAWNZT010000073.1:4212-25724 GCF_963878965.1 Aeromonas sp. HMWF015
GAGCTCCCCACCTCAATTTGGAATCAGGCGTTAACCACCTGGGCAACCGCCTTCTCGAAGCGGGCCAACCCTTCCTTGATGTCCGCTTCCGGGATCACCAGTGAAGGGGCAAAACGAACCACGTTGGTACCAGCCACCAGTGCCATCAGCCCCTGATCGATGGAGGCCAGCAGGAAGTCACGGGAACGCCCCTTGTAGGCATCGCTCAGGGCGGCGCCCAGCAGCAGACCCTTGCCGCGGATCTCGCTAAAGCAGTGGTATTTGGCATTGATGGCTTCAAGGCCATCGCGGAACAGCTGTTCACGCTGTTTGATGCCTGCCAGCACCTCCGGAGTGTTGATCACATCGATCACCGCCTCGGCGACCGCACAGGCCAGCGGGTTGCCGCCGTAGGTAGAGCCGTGAGTGCCCACTTTCAGGTAAGAAGCAATCTCGTCGGTGGTCAGCATGGCGCCGATGGGGAAACCGCCCCCCAGCGCCTTGGCGCTGGTGAGGATGTCCGGCGTGACGCCCAGACCCATATAGGCATAGAGATCACCGGTCCGGCCGACGCCGGACTGCACTTCGTCATACACCAGCAGGGCATTGTGTTTGTCACACAGCTCGCGTACCCCTTTGGCAAACTCGTCGGTAGGACGAATGATGCCCCCCTCCCCTTGCAGCGGCTCCATCACCACGGCGCAGGTGTTGTCGGAGATCACCTCGGCCAGCGCCGCCAGATCGTTGTAGGGAACATGGGTAATGTCACCGGGCTTGGGACCGAAGCCATCGGAGTAGGCTGCCTGACCGCCGACGCTGACGGTAAAGAAGGTACGACCGTGGAAGCCCTGATTGAAGGCGATGATCTGGGTCTTCTGCTCGCCAAACTTCTCGATGGCATAGCGGCGAGCAAGCTTGAGGGCCGCTTCGTTCGCTTCGGCGCCGGAGTTGCAGAAGTAGACCTTGTCGGCGAAGGTGGCGGCGACCAGCTTCTTGGCCAGACGCAGGGCCGGCTCGTTGGTCATGACATTGGAGAGGTGCCACAGCTTCTCGCCCTGGGTTTTCAGGGCCTCGACCAGCTTGGGATGACAGTGACCCAAACCGTTGACGGCGATGCCACCGGCGAAGTCGACATACTCGCGCCCTTCCTGATCCCAGACACGTGACCCTTCACCACGCACCGGGATGATCTTGGCGGGCGCATAGTTGGGAACCATCACTTCATCAAACACTTCACGTGTCACTGCCAACAACTCTGACATATAGCTCTCCTTCGATTCGGCGACAGAATAATCCACCGCCCAAAAGTTAAATCCGTGTAAACGTGACGGGATTATCACAGAAATAAAGTAAAATGTCTGTAACAAGACGGCCTATAAGGAACAATGTTCGATTGCTCTTGAGATTTTAGGCAACCGCATTGCATAACGACTCAGGGGGGCTTGGCAAGAGATAATTTGGGCAGGAGAGGGGGTGAATAAAGTGTCAGGGAAATTTTTTTTGCCTTCTCTCGAACTTGAGAAGGCGATCACAACTTTTTATGAACGCGCCAGAAAGTTGGCCAGCAACTGATGGCCCTGCTCGCTCAAAATGCTCTCCGGATGGAACTGAACACCCTCGACAGGGAGCGTCTTGTGGCGCAGCCCCATGATCTCGTCAAACGAGCCATCGGCATGCTCGCTCCAGGCGGTGATCTCGAAGCAGTCGGGCAGCGTGTCGCGCTCCACCACCAGCGAGTGGTAACGGGTCACCCGCAGCGGGTTGTTGAGCCCCTTGAACACCCCCTCATTGCGATGGCGGATGAGCGAGGTTTTGCCGTGCATTACCTGCCGGGCACGCACTACGCGGGCGCCGAAGGCCTGCGCTAGCGACTGATGACCGAGACAGACGCCGAGAATGGGCAGCTTGCCAGCGAAGTAGCTGATGGCATCGAGAGAGATCCCTGCCTCATTGGGCGTACAGGGACCGGGAGAGATCACCAGAAAACGGGGGGAGAGCTGCGCTATGGCATCAAGCGTCAATTCATCATTGCGCTTGACCACAACCTCTTGTCCCAGGGCGCCGAAATATTGCACCAGGTTCCAGGTAAAAGAGTCGTAGTTATCGATCAACAACAACATGAGATAACCAACAGCGGAGAATTAACGATCGAGATAACGACCCTGTTCCATTTCCCGTTCACGCTGACACTCGGCCAGATAGATGGCGGCAGCAACGGCAGGGGTTTTATGGTGCTTGTCGATGGCATTGGAGACCATCAACTGCAGGGTATTGAGGTTTTTCGCCTTGCGAAATTTACGTAGCCAGTGACCTTTGTCACTCAGCTCTTCAGCAGAAATAGTTGGTTGAACAGGCATGCTTTCTCTTGGGGATATTACCCAGGTTGAAATAAAGAAATTAAACAAAATAGCCGGGCAGAAAATAAAGAAAGCCAGGCAAATACCCAGCTCTCTTCTACTACACCTTCCCAGTATGTCAGGCTCGAGGAACGAAGCCGACTACATCATATACGCTGGTCAGGGTTTTTTCAGCTCTTTCGCGCGCCTTTTGTGCCCCTTCTGCCAGAATCGCGATCAGATGGGCCTCATCCTGACGCAACTCATGGAAACGGGCCTGGATCGGTTCCAGCAACGCAACCACGGCTTCGGCGGTTTCGGTCTTGAGGTGACCGTACATCTTGCCTTCGAAGTGCTGCTCCAGCTCGGGGATGGAGCGGCCGGTCACGCCAGAAATCAGGGTCAGCAGGTTGGAGACACCCGGTTTGTTTTCCGGGTCGAAACGCACCACCGCCGGCTCGTCGGAGTCGGTCACCGCACGCTTGATCTTCTTGACGATCTGCTTGGGATCTTCCAGCAGGCCGATGAAGTTAGCCTCGTTGTCATCAGACTTGGACATCTTCTTGGTCGGATCCTGCAGGCTCATCACCCGTGCCCCTTCGGTCGGAATGAAGGGCTCCGGCATGGTGAACACCTCACCATAGAGGTTGTTGAAACGGGTGCAGATGTCGCGGGTCAGCTCCAGATGCTGCTTCTGGTCGTTGCCGACCGGTACCTGATTGGCCTGATAGAGCAGAATATCAGCGGCCATCAGCACCGGATAACCGAACAGGCCGACGTTGACGTTGTTCTCGAAACGGGCGGACTTGTCCTTGAACTGGGTCATGCGCGACAGCTCACCCATCTGGGTATAGCAGTTGAGGATCCAGCCCAGCTCAGCGTGCTGCGGCACGTGAGACTGGATGAAGACGGTGCTCTTCTTGGGATCGATACCGACCGCCAGATAGAGGGCGGCTGCGTCCAGACAAGCCTTGCGCAGGGCAGCCGGGTCCTGACGAGTGGTGATGGCGTGCAGGTCGACGATGCAGTAGAGGCAGTCGAACTCATCCTGCATGTTGACCCACTGACGCAGGGCCCCCATGTAGTTGCCGATGGTCAGTTGACCGGAGGGTTGCGCTCCGCTCAATACGATTGGTTTAGTCATGAGAGTGTTAATCCTTGTTATTCAGCCAGCCCAGCTGCGCTATTAGACCAAAAGTGCATCGAGCTGGGCAAACTGCTCGAATACCCAGTCTGGATGGGAGTCGGCGATGGGGCGGCCATAGTTGTAGCCGTATGTAAGACCCACCACCTTCATGCCAGCCGCCTTGGCCGCCAGCACGTCATTTTCTGAGTCGCCCACCATCAGGGTGCGAGCCGGGCTCACCCCCAACTCCTGGCAGGCGTGCAGCAAGGGCTCCGGGCTCGGCTTCTTGACCGGCACGCAGTTGCCACCAAGCCAGAGTTCGAAACAATCGCTGATGCCGAGGGCATCGAGGATAGGGGCCACGAAATCGCTCGGCTTGTTGGTGACGATCGCCTGCTTGTAGCCTAGGCTTTGCAGACGGCGCAGACTCTGTGCCACCCCGTCATACATAGCCAGCCCTTGCAGCAGGCATGCGTTGTAGTGCTGGAAAAAAATCGGTCTGGCCTTGGCAAACAGCTCGGGATCGGCCTCGCGATAGGCGAGCGCCCGCTGGATCAGCTTGTCGGCTCCGTTGCCGACCCAGGTACGGATCACCGCTTCATCGGCCTGCGCCAGACCGAGGTCTGCCAGAGTCAGATTGACCGCCAGCGCCAGTTGGGCGGCGCTGTCAATCAGGGTGCCGTCCAGATCGAACAGCACCAAATCAAATGCGCGCTCAGCGTGTGACATGAGCCAGCTCCGCACGCATCTTGTCGATCACCGCTTTATAGTCAGGCTGGCTGAAAATAGCAGAGCCGGCGACAAACATGTCGGCGCCGGCTTCGGCGATCTCGCGAATGTTATCGACCTTCACCCCGCCATCGATCTCGAGGCGGATATCGCGGCCGCTCTCGTCGATCAGACGACGCACCTGACGCAGCTTGTCAAGGGTGCCGGGGATAAAGCTCTGGCCACCGAAGCCCGGGTTGACCGACATCAGCAGGATCACGTCCAACTTGTCCATCACATACTCGAGGCAGGAGAGCGAGGTAGCAGGATTCAGCACCAGACCCGCCTGGCAGCCCATCTCCTTGATGAGGCCCAAAGAGCGATCAACGTGATCGGACGCTTCCGGATGGAAGGTGATGAGGGAAGCACCGGCCTTGGCAAAATCGGGAATGATGCGATCCACCGGCTTGACCATCAGGTGCACGTCGATGGGGGCCTCGATACCGTAGTCACGCAGCGCCTGACAGACCATGGGGCCAATGGTCAGGTTGGGGACATAGTGGTTGTCCATCACGTCGAAGTGAACCACGTCGGCACCGGCAGCCAGTACCTTGGCTACATCGTCACCCAGACGGGCAAAATCGGCAGAGAGGATCGAGGGGGCAATCAGAAAGTCTTTCATCAGCATCATCCATTGGCAGCCAGGGAGAAAAAGCGGCGCAATTTTAACGTAAAAGGCGGGCGAAAACGACTCGAATGCGGGGTAAATGGGGCAATCGCCTCCTCTCCCCCAGCCACCTAGGTTTTGGGGCATAGGTACAGGCGCGGACTCGCCCATAAAAAACGGCGCCCCTGGGCGCCGCATGGTCTGTTACGTCAGCGGCAGCAGTTCACTGTCGCTGGGATAGTAGCCCTGCTCCGGCTCGATACCGGGCGGATAGAGCGCCAACAACTCGGCCACCTTGTTGCGAGTGCCGCCGTTGCGGCTAATGGTGCGCTTGACCAGGATCTCGTCGAGGCGGGCACCGCGATAAAGCTCACGAGTCAGCTCGATATCGTGGTTGCTGATCAGCACCGGCACCCCTTTGTGAGCGGCTGTGTGGCGGGCCAGTCGCGCCAGGATCGCCTGATCATCCAGGGTAAAACCGCCGGAGGCATAGGTGGTAAAGCTGGCGGTAGTGGAGAGCGGCGCATAGGGTGGATCACAATAGATAACCCAATCCTCTTCGGCCCGCTTGATGGCGTCGGCGTAGCTCTCGCAGATAAAGGTCGCCTTCTGCGCCTTTTCGGCAAAGGCCCACAGCTCTTTTTCCGGGAAATAGGGTTTCTTGTAGGAACCGAACGGCACGTTGAAGCCGCCCTTCTTGTTGTAGCGGCACAGTCCGTTGAAACCGTGACGGTTGAGAAACAGGAACAAGAGTGCCCGCTCGAAGGTGGTCTCGGTCTGATTGAACTGGGTACGCAGCCGGTAATAGGCCGCCTTGTGGTTGTGCTCTGCCACAAACAGCTTGCGCGCCTCGGCAATGAAACTGTCCGGTGTCAG
Organism: Aeromonas sp. HMWF015; assembly: GCF_963878965.1. Taxonomy (NCBI): domain Bacteria; kingdom Pseudomonadati; phylum Pseudomonadota; class Gammaproteobacteria; order Aeromonadales; family Aeromonadaceae; genus Aeromonas; species Aeromonas sp. HMWF015. Next base: position 9,905 of record NZ_CAWNZT010000073.1, read on the forward strand.
CTTGAGGTGGTTGTACAGGCAGATCAGATCCGGATTGATGTCGTTGAGCACATACGCGTCGTAGTCGGTGTTGAGAAACACAGACCCGGCCCCGACGAAGGGCTCCAGCAACACACGCCCGGCCGGCAGGCGCTCGGCAATCTCTTCAACCAGGGAGTATTTTCCCCCGGCCCATTTTAAAAAAGCGCGTGTTTTTTTCATGGAAATCCGGTGTGTAAGAAGGCAAGACCCAAAAAGGGGGACGATTCTACCCCCTTATCCGGTATCAAGGCTATTGCTTCAGCTCTTTTTGTACCTGTGCAAACGACTTGGGCCAGGGCTGGCCTTTCAGCAAGGCTGGCGGAAGCTTGCGAATGGCACTCTTGGCCTGGGTCAGACCGGCATAATCCCCTTGCAGCACCACATACCAGGGGCTGCCACGGAATTTGGTCTGATAGACCCAGACCTTGCCCGCCAGACCATGCTCGGCAACAAATTGATCCACCGCCTTGGTGTTGCTCGCCCCCATCAGCTGAACGCTGTAGTGGTTGCGCGGCTTCTTGTTCAAGGTGGCGACCGGTGTCAGGGCCACCTTGGGTGCTGGCGCGGCAACCGGCTCGTTGCTGGCGGTTTTGGTGGCAGCAGCAGGCGTTGCGGTTGTCACCGGGCCCTGTACCTTGCTGGTGCTGGCTGGCGCCGTGGTTGCGATGGCACCACTGGGGGCTGTGCCACTCGGGTTCTTGCCGGTCAGCTCGTCCACCACGTCAGTAGGCAGAGCGCCGCTCACCTTGGGTTCGGTCATCAGCTTTTGCACGACCTCGTCAGAGATCACCACCCGACGCCCTTCGTAATTGGTTGATTCGGTGGTCACGGTTTCGCTCTCCACCGATTTGGGCAGCACTTTCGCCTCCGGCAGCCAATCTTTCACAACCCCATTGGGATTGCTGGCTGCATCGCTGTTTTGCGCGCCTTGTGCAGCGGCATCGGTATTCGAACCGCCAGCGGTGAGGGGATCGCCTCCCGCTACCGGGATCGGCAATGCCGTGTTCTGTGCCGGATCCTGCAGTGCCGGTTTGCTTTCATTGTCAAACAGCGCAGGCAGCAGGTAGCTCAACGCCAGCAGGCCGCCAGCGACCAGCGCGATAGCTGTGGCAATCTTCTTGACAGGCAACTCCGCCTGACGCTTCTTGGGCCTTCTGTCGGTCATGATATCCTCCAGTAACTGCATGATGGTGGACGGATGTCCGTTCGCCGTTTTCAGGATCTCCTCCACTTGCGGCTTGGGCAAGAGGGTCGCCGGGATCTTGAGCTCTTTGGCTTTCTCATACAAGAAGATGCGCTGCTCGGGCGGGCTCAGTGGCGGCACTTCCAGCTCAAGGGCTGGCATGGCTCGCCCTTTGAGCTGCGACCGTTGGGTACGACACCAGACGTCACTGCCCGAGACGATAATGGCCAGCTGATGGGGCGCCGCCAGGGTATCGTTATGACGGATGATCGCCCACAACTCTCCCAGCAATTCGGCTGGCAACTGATCAGCCCGCTCTATCAGCAGCAGCAGGGTGGCAGGCTTGCTCCCCTCCAGCATGCGAAAGAAGCTCTCTGCCAGCGCATCCTGTGGATTGAACAGCGGGCGCGCCACCACCTGTGGCAGCAACAGCTGGCGTACATCCACCATCTTCATGGCAGGCGTACCAATCAGGCTTACCACCCGCACTTTTTCCGGCAACACGCCGAGCAGGGATTCGCACAGGGTACCGCGACCACAACCGGGTTTACCGGAGAGAAAAATGAAAGGGTGATTGAATTCAATCAGATGCAGCAGCCGGTCAACCAGCTGCCGCTGGGAAGGAAGTTTTAGCAGTTTATTCGTCACGACCAGACTCGATCACCGCCAGCAACTCGGCATCGGACACATCCCCCACCACCTGCGCATGGCCGATGCCAACCGGCAACACCAGACGCAACTTGCCTTCCAGCACCTTCTTGTCACGGCGCATATGGCGAATAAAGGCGGCGAAATCCATCTCGGCAGGCGCATGAATGGGCAAATTGGCGGCCAGCAGCAGAGCGCGCACTCGCGCAACGTCCGCTTCGCTCATATCGCCACGGGCCTGCGCAGTCCAGGCAGCCAGCATGGTGCCGGCGGACACTGCCTCACCATGCAGCCAGTTGCCATACCCCTGCTCGGCCTCGATGGCATGACCAAAGGTGTGACCCAGATTGAGCAGCGCACGGACGCCGTGCTCGGTCTCATCCTGACCGACCACATCGGCTTTGATCTCGCAGCAGCGTTTGATGGCGTAGGCCAGCGCGGCAGGTTCCAGCTGTTGCAGACGCACCATGTTCTGCTCCAGCCAGCTGAAGAAATCAGCATCCCAAATGATGCCGTACTTGATCACCTCGGCCATCCCTGCGGCAAATTCGCGGGCGGGCAAGGTACTCAGACATTCGGTATCGATAACAACTTGTTTGGGCTGATAAAAAGCCCCAATCATGTTCTTGCCGAGGGGGTGGTTGACAGCGGTTTTACCGCCGACAGAGGAGTCAACCTGGGAGAGCAGGGTGGTCGGGATCTGGATAAAAGGAATGCCACGTTGATAGCTTGCTGCCGCAAAGCCCACCACATCCCCGATCACGCCGCCCCCCAGAGCGATCAGTGTCGTATCACGCCCATGGTTGGTTTCAAGCAGAGCAGACATGATCTGCTCAAAGGTCGCCAGGCTCTTGTACGCCTCGCCGTCAGGCAGGATCAGGTGTTCAACCTGAAAACCCGACAACAGAGCGGTTACCTGTTCAAGATAAAGCGGAGCAACGACCGTGTTGGTCACTATCATCACCCGCTTGCCCTTGATGGTCGATACCAGCGCCTCGGGGCGCTGCAACAACCCTGCAGCTATCTCGATGGGATAGCTGCGTTCACCCAGTTCGACCTTCAACCGTTCCATGGACGTCCTCTAGATTACATACCGATCAGCTTTACAATTTGATTGGCAACGATTTTTGCGCTCTGGTCATCGGTGTGCACAACAAAGTCGGCAACCTCTTCATACAGGGCATTGCGCTCTTGTGCCAGACGTTCCAGCACTTCGCGTGCCGGTTCTTCGGTCTGTAGCAGAGGGCGGCGTTTGTCTCGCTGTGTGCGCGCCAGCTGCTTTTCGATAGTGGTTTCGAGGTAGACCACGATGCCACGAGCAGACAACTTGTTGCGGGTTTCGCGACTCTTGATGGCACCGCCACCCGTCGCCAGCACGATACCCTGCTGCTCTGACAATTCGCCGATCACCTTCTCTTCGCGAATCCGGAAACCTTCTTCGCCTTCAACATCGAACACCCAGCCGATATCGGCACCACTGCGGCGCTCAATCTCATGATCTGAGTCGAAAAACTCCATATGCAGTTGTTCTGCCAGATGTCTACCTATGGTGCTCTTGCCCGCACCCATGGGACCTATCAGGAAAATATTGCGTTTCTCAGCCATGTCTTTTCGTTAGTAATTACAAACTGTACGACCCCGATAAATACTGGATCGGGGTACCTATGAACCTTATCTTGCGATGGATCAGGAGGGGGATTATCTCAATAGATATCGGGACTGGCAACCGCAGCCCTTACGCCCCAGCCTCATTGGGGCGTAAGGTTATATGTGTTTTACCTTCACATGTAAAGCATTCAGAAGGCGTCGGTGACTATCTTGGGCGTCACGAAAATCAGCAACTCCCGCTTTTTGTTCTCGCTGGTGGTCTTGCGGAACAAAGCCCCCAATCCGGGAATGTCACCCAGCAGCGGCACCTTGGTCACATCGCTCTTGATGGTCTGCTGATAGATGCCGCCCAGTACCAGAGTCTCGCCATTGTTCACCAACACCTGAGTGGTGATGGACTGGGCGTTGATGGAAACCGCATCACCGGTACCGGTCGGTACCGTTTCACCCTTGGTATCCTGGGTCACGGTCAGGTCGAGAATCACCCGATTGTCAGGGGTGATCTGCGGGGTAACCTTCAGGCTCAATACCGCCTTCTTAAAGGTAACCGAGGTAGCGCCACTGGAAGAGGACTCCACATAGGGGATCTCGGTACCCTGCTCGATCAATGCCGGTTTCTGGTTCGCAGTGGTCACCCGCGGACTAGCGATAATCTCGGCCTTGCTCTCTTTTTCCAGCGCCGACAACTCGAGATCCAGCAAGGTGCCATCAGCCAAACGGGCAACCTGGAAGGCCAAAGTACCGGCCGCATTGGTCACCGGCAGATTGACGTTCAACCGATCGTCTGCTGTCGGTCTGGTAATTGTCGAGCCACCATTGTTGTTACCAGAGCCATCATTCCCCTCGATGGAGCCGGACGTACTGTTGCCATGACCATCGTTTTTGGTCACCCCCCAACGCACCCCGAGCGCTTCATCAAAGCCGTCATCAATGGTCACCATCCGCGCCTCGATAACCACCTGCTTGACCGGAATATCGAGAATATCGAGCATCCGTTTGATGCTGCTGATGACATCGGCGGTATCCTTGACCACCAGCACGTTGGTTCGCTCGTCCACGCTCACCGCACCACGGGGTGACAGCAACTTGGTACTTTCGGAAGAGAGCAGGGCAGCCACTTCCGAGGCCTTGGCATAGTTTATCTGCAGATACTCGGTATAGAGCGGAGCCAAATCGGCAACCTGATTTCGGCTCTCCAGCTGTTGCTTCTCGCGTGTTGCGATCTCTTCTGCAGGCGCTACCAGCAAGATGTTGTTATCCAGCCGCTTATCCAGACCCCGCACCTTCAAAATAATGTCGAGCGCCTGCTCCCACGGCACCCCATCCAGACGCAAGGTAATATTGCCTGCTACCGAATCTGTGGTTACCAGGTTGAGATTGTTGAAATCAGCGATCAGCTGCAGCACGGTACGGACCGGAATATCCTGGAAGTTCAATGAAATTGGCTTGCCCTGATACTGCTTGGATGCCGTGGCCGTCGTCCGCTTTTTCACCTCGATAATGAAGAGCTTGTCTGCCTGATCGTAACGGTAATCAAACTGACCATTGATCGACAGTTCAAACAGGGTATCGCTCCCCTGCCGGGAGACTTCAACCTGAGAGACCGGCGTTGCAAAATCCTGCACATTGATCAGATTAAGCAAACCATCCGGCACCCGAGTACCATGAAACTTGGCCAGTACGGTCTGGCCTCGGCTGCTCACATCGACGGCGGCCGAGCTGTTATCCAGCGTGACCAGAAACTCCCCCTGGCCATCCTTGCCACGACGAAAATCCACACCGGTAACCGAGTTGAAATAGGCGCCGCCCCCACTGCTTTGATAGTTGTTGAGCACCGGCTTGCTGGCAGGCTGTGTGGCTACCGGCGTTGTCACGGGCGCAACAGGCATAGACCGGGCAACGACCTGAGGATTGAGCAGCGCCGAAGGAGAGGGTGTGGCCACCATCGCAGAGGGCGCTGGCACAGGAGTAGCCGAGGTTGCCGGTGCAATCAGGGCTCTCTCACCATTGATGAGCCCAGAAGAAGCCCCCTCGCCCAATGACACCAGTAATTTGTTCCCCTGTTGCTGCACCTGATAGGGAGCAAGCTGATCGAGTGCGATCTTGATATCCAGACCTGCGCCCTTACCCTCAACCTTGATATTATCTACCCCCAGGCGCTGGATCGGCAGCGGGTTCACTTTCAGTGCCCCTACCGCACCGGGAACATGCAACAACAGCTGATTGGGTTGGTAAGAGAGACGATCGGTAAAGCCCGTGACCAGCTCACTGAAACTGAGCTCCACCAGCAATTGATCGGCAAGCAGCGGATTGACCTTGATCTCCTGCAGGGTTGCCACTGCCCACGCCTGACTGAGGGCGCTGGCGCAAAACAGCAAAGCCACTTTGGATACACTCTCTATTGTTGTTCTCATTGCTGTTCGTCCCTGATTATTGTTTTTCTTGCACATTGGCCATCGCCAACTGGGTTTCTCTTGTTACCCAGCACCCCTTCCCGTCCGGAATGGTTTCCAGCAAATCCACTGTAGTGTCTGTGATCTTGATGACCCGCCCCTGATCAAGCCCCATATACTGGTTGAGCCCGACCCGCATCGATTTGCCATCCGGGGTGCTGATCAAGGCCCACAACTGACCCGCCTTACCCAAAGAACCATGCATCGACAGACTGGCCAGCGAATAATTTTCCAGCACCTCTTTCTCACGAGCCATCAGGGTCTGAGCACAATCCGGCTGGGCCATGGCAGTGCTTGTACTTCCGACCGTCGCCTCAGGCTGGGGAACCATGAAGGGGCTGCGCAACTCGCGTTGCTGGTAGTGCATAGGGGCAAAAGGCTTCAGCTCGGGCAAGGGCTCGATAGGTATGGGTGGCCTTGCTTTGGTCTGGGCGACATAGCTATCCATGTCCTCCTGACCACCACACGCCGCCAGCAAGAGGGCAGGCAATAACCAGCAGATGCGTCTCATTGTTTCGGCTCCACTGTTTTACCGTTGTACTTGTAGGTCTTGGCCAGCATCGACATCGAAATCAACTCCCCTTCATCCTTGCCCTGACCCAGAGTGAAGGAGTCAAGGATGACGATACGGGGCAAAGCGGCCATGTCAGCGGTAAACTTGCCAATTTCATGGTAAGTGCCCACGACTTCGATACGCATTGGTAGCTCGGTTGAAAACTCGTGCTTTACCTCGGGTTCCCAGTTGATCCGGTTCAATTTCAAGCCGTTGTCGGTAGCAATAAAGCTGATATCGTCCAGCAGACCGGCGACCTCATGGGTATTGGGCAACTGCTTGAGCTGGGTATCAACCAGTTGCTCAAGCTGAACCATTTGCGCCTTGTATGCCCCCAGGTTGGCAGCCAGCATCGCCTTGCTTTCAAACTGGGCTTTCAGTTCGGTCTCTTTCCCCGCTTCCTGAGTCAAACTGGTCAGTGAGTTGGCAATCACGTAGTAGTAGATGGCGCCGCCGGTCAACACGCAGCAGAAAAAGATGAAGACCCCTTTTGCCCATTTTGGCCAGCTTGCTATGTCATTGATATCCAACTCATTGAGTTGCTGAAGGTTCATTGTTGCTCCTTGGCCACATTCCCTGCAGCCGCAGCATTGTTGGCGATCAGGAACATCATTGAAAACTGGCTCAATGACACTGGCGCAACATCAGCCGCAAAAATAGTGCTTATCTTTGCCTGACCCAACCAACCGGAACCATCAATCCGCCGCATCATGCTGGCCACCCGACCATAGGCTTCGGTCTTGCCATTTACATCAATAATATTGTTCTGCATCGAGAGGGTGTTCAGGTAAACCCCGTTGGGCACCAGTGATGGCAGCTGATTGAAGAGGCGGACGGGCACATTGCGGCGCATCTGCAACTGTTCGATGAGCTGCATCCGATCGATCAGTTCCTTGCGACGCTCTTTGAGCAGACGGATCTCCCCCAGCTGGGCATCGAGAATAGTCATCTCCTGAACCAGCCGCTGGTTGCGCTGCTGCTGGGCGACGATCTGGCGATCAACCAACCAGTTGGCAAAAAATCCCAGTGCGACCGTGGCCAGCACAAAAATCCCCAGCAAGGCCCCGAACTGTTTCTTTTGGCGCTGGGCCCGGGCTTCACGCCAGGGTAGAAGGTTTATATTTGACATGGTGTGAAACTCCTCAGAGCCAACCCGAATGCCGTCATATATTTAGCACCATGTACCAGCTCGGCCTCCCCTTTCGGTTTGCCAAACAGGGCGAACAGATCCGGGTGCAACACCTCGCAATTGACCTCTTCTTTTACCTGTACCAACAAACCGGGTAGCAGACTGCCTCCCCCCGTCAGCACCAGTTTTGCGATGTCGCGATAACCGGATGAACTGCAAAACAGCTGGATATTGCGCCGCACTTGCTGCAGCAGCGAGTTGATGTGGGGCATCAGCACATCCAGCTCATGGTCAACTGGCAAGGTACCTTTGGTTTTAGCCTGCTCTGCCTCATCGAGCGTCATGCCATAAAAGGAGGAGAGCGCCTGGCTGTATTGATCGCCGCCGAAGTTTTGCAAGCGGGAGTAGATCACCTCTCCCTTGACCAGCGCCGCAAAGGTCATGGCACTGGCACCGATGTCGATCACCCCGATCGGTCGCTCACTCTCCTGCAATTCGGGCAGACAGGCCACCACAGCACGGCCCAGCGCGTGGGCGCCCACATCCACCACCTTGACGGCAATACCGGCTTCGGCAAGGGCGCTGACCCGGCCGTTGACACTCTCGGTGCGGGCTGCACTCAGCAGCACATCCTGACGATCTTCACTGTTGTTAGTGCTCAGCACCTCAAAGTCGAGGCTCACTTCATCGAGGGGGAAGGGAATGATCTGCTCGGCCTCCAGCTGCACCTGACTCTCAAGCTCCTTGTCGCTGAGGCGGGCATCAATCTGGATCACCTTGGTTATCACGTTGGAGCCGGTCACCGCAGTGGCGGCATAGTCGCTGTGAGCTGGGATCAGGCGCTTGAGGGTCTTGAGAGATTGGCTGACGCGCTCGATATCCTGCAATTGATAGTCAACCAGCGTCCCTTTCGGGGTGGCAATATCGGCGACAGATTCGAGATGAAGCTTGCCGGGTCGGCCACTGAGGGTAACGGCCTTGATGGTCTGGCTGCCGAAATCAATGCCCACCAGAGGGAGGAGGGATCCCTTGTTAAAAAGCCCAAACATATACACATCCATGCGTTATTTGGTTTTATTCCTGAACAGAGTGTAGGACACCCGAATCAGAGGAGTGCTTTACTCATCCTAAATGCTCTAACTATCAATGTCATAAAGTTTATACCGAAAAGTGACCCATCTCGCTTTCTTCGTGGCAAGTGGCCCTCCTTGGTTATTGTTCCCCGTAGTGCTAACCTCTCGCATCCTTTGAGGTGGGTGGCTCGCCACAGGAAAACCTCGAATTCCCGATGGCAAAAGGGCTATACTCTGCGCCCGTTGGCTAATTTTAAGACGATTGGTAGTTCTTCCATGCTGAAATGGCTCGTTCGCCTGTTTATTGTCATGATGCTGGGTGCTGTGCTGGGTGTTGCCAGCCTCATCGGTATCTACTTCTATATCAAACCCCAACTGCCCGATGTCACCGCGCTGCGTGACGTCAAGCTGGCAACCCCGATGCGGGTTTACAGCCGGGATGGGGAGTTGATCGCCCAATATGGCGAAATTCGTCGCATTCCGTTGCGTCTGGACGAAATTCCGCAACCCATGATCGATGCCGTACTGGCGACCGAAGATGCACGTTTCTATGAGCATCCGGGCATTGACCCGATTGGCATCATTCGAGCCGCATCTGTATGGGCTGTCTCCGGTCATGCCCGTCAGGGGGCCAGTACCATCACCCAGCAGGTTGCCCGCAACTTCTTCCTGAGCAATGAGAAGACCATCATCCGCAAGATCAAGGAGGTCTTCCTGGCCTGGCGGATCGAGCAGAATCTCTCAAAAGACGAGATCCTCGAACTCTACCTCAACAAAATCCCCCTCGGTTATCGCTCCTTCGGGATCGGTGCTGCGGCACAGGTTTACTTTGGTAAAGAGGTCAAGGATCTGGGACTGGACGAGATCGCCATCATTGCCGGTCTGCCGAAAGCCCCCTCCATGCTCAACCCCATCCGCTCCCCCGAGCGCGCCTTTGCTCGCCGCAACGTGGTACTGGGCCGGATGCTGGAAACGGGCAAGATCACCCAGGCCCAGTTTGACGAAGCGTCCAAGATGCCGATCAAGGCCCGTTTTCACGGCGCCGAAGTGACCCTGCACGCCCCTTATCTCGGTGAAATGGTGCGCCAGAAGATGGTCGAGCAGTTCGGTGAAGATACTTACACCATGGGCCTGCACGTCTACACGACCGTCTCTGCCGAACGTCAACGGGCAGCCAGACAGGCGCTGCTGGATGGCGTTTTTGCCTATGATATGCGCCACGGCTATCGCGGCCCGACAGCTCTGTTGTGGAAAGCTGGCGAGACAGCCTGGGATTACGAGCAGATCGTCGCTCACCTTGGCAAGCAGCCCACTTATGATCCGCTGATGGCGGCAGTCGTGACCAAGCTCGGTGATCGCAGCGCCACGCTGGTACTGAAAAATGGCAAGGAAGCAGAGCTCGGCTGGAATGGCATCAAATGGGCTCGATCCTTTATTACCGACGACCGTCAGAGCTATGCCCCGAAATCGGCGCGCGATGTGCTGAAAGTCGGCGCCCAGATCTGGGTGCGGGAAGAAGGCGAAGAGTTGCTGCTGGCCCAAATCCCGGACGTCAACGCCGCGCTGGTTGCCATGAACCCGAAAAATGGCGCGCTGGAAGCACTGGTTGGCGGCTTCAGCTTCGAACTCTCCAAATTCAACCGGGTCGATCAGGCTCGTCGTCAGATCGGCTCCAATATCAAGCCTTTCCTCTATGCGACCGCGCTGGAGCACGGCTATACCCTGGCATCGCTCATCAACGATGCGCCGATCAACCAGTGGGATCCGTCAAAAGGGCCCATGTGGCAGCCCAAGAACTCCCCGGCCGTTTATGATGGCCCCACCCCGCTGCGTCTGGGACTGGCCAAGTCCAAGAACGTGATGTCGGTTCGACTGATGCGCGCCATCGGTCTGGATACCTATATCGACGGTCTGACCCGCTTTGGCTTCCCCCGTGACTTCATTTCTCCCCATGAGTCGCTGGCGCTGGGCGCTGCCGAATTCACCCCCCTCGAGGTAGTGCGTGGTTACTCGGTTCTGGCCAACGGTGGCTTCCTGGTAACCCCATACTTCATTGACAAAGTGACCGACAGTCTGGAGAACACCCTCTATCAGGCCAATCCTGCTATTGCGTGCACCACCTGCGAACAGCAGGCCGCGCCCGAGCAGAGCACACTGCCGGAGCCAATTGTTGATGGAGCCGCACAAGATGGCACGCAGACCCCTCTCGCGCCAATCATCGCCCCGCATACCATCAGTGCCCAGAGTGCGTTCCTGATCACCGACACCCTGAGCACAGCCATCTGGGGTGGCAACGGCTGGCGTGGTACAGGCTGGCGTGCAGCCCGCGACCTGAAACGTCACGACATCTCCGGTAAAACCGGTACCACCAACGAATCGCGGGATGCCTGGTTCTCCGGCTACACCCCGGACATCGTTGCTACCTCATGGATCGGTTTTGACAACCACCAGCGTGGCCTTGGCCGTGCCGAATTTGGCGGTGGCGCCGCGCAGCCTATCTGGATCGACTTCATGAAAGTCGCCCTCAAAAAGCTGCCGGAGCACAAGATGCCGGTTCCCGAGGGGATCATGACGGTGAAGATTGATAGCGAAACCGGCCTGCTGGCAACCAGTGGCGGAACCGACGAATACTTCAAGGAAGGGACCGAGCCGACCCGCTACGCAGCACCGAGCTCGGATGGCAATCAGGTCTACGGCGGTGACAACCCCGATGTAGAAGGGCCTGTCTCAACCGACGATATCTTCTAAGCTGCTCTCGCGGCAGAAGCAAAACCGGCAGCCTTAGCTGCCGGTTTTTTTATTGGGCCAACAGCTTGCTCATCAGCGTGGCAATCGAGGCGGCCAGCTCATTGAAACAGGGGCGACGCACCGAGTAGTGGCGATATAGCAGCGAGATGGTACGCCCCGGCACAGGGTCAACCACAGGTCGATAGCTCACCCCTCCCTCATCATGATCGGCAGGTACGGCCAACTTTGGCACCAGGGTCATGCCGCTACCGGCGGCCACCATGTTGCGCAGCGTCTCGAGACTGGTCCCCTTGAAGCGTTGATCCTCACCTATCCCGCCAGCGAAACAGAAGCCCATCGCCTGATCCCGCAAACAGTGGCCATCGGCCAGCATCAGCAATTTCTTGCCCTTGAGATTACCGAGTGGCACCTGTCTGGCCTGTGCTTCGGGGTGATGGCAAGGCACCGCCAGCCACATCGGCTCGTGGTAGAGCTGGATTGAACCAAACCCCTCCATCCCCGGCATCTCGGCCAGAATGACGCAATCCAGCTCCCCCTCTTCCAGCCGTTTGAGCAGGGTTTGGGTCTGCTCCTCATAGAGGTAAAACTCCAGCTGGGGAAAACGCTCACGCAGGGTCTGGATAATGCGGGGCAACAGGTAGGGGCCCACGGTCGGAATAAAACCGATATGGATCTCCCCGGACATCGGCTCGGAAAAGTGCTGGCCGATGCTCTTGAGCTCACGCACCTCCTTGAGCACCCGACGCGCCTGATGGGCCATGGCATCGCCAGCCGGAGTAAACAGCACCTTGCGCGAGGTACGTTCGATCAGAATGACCCCGAGTTCATCCTCCAGCTTGCGCAGCTGGCCGCTCAGGGTGGGTTGACTGACAAAGCAGCGTTCAGCGGCTTTGCGAAAATGTTTTTCCTCATCCAGCGCCACCAGATATTCGAGATCGCGAAGATTCATACAGCAAGAGTCCTGCCTGGAAAATGGGCCATCAGCATGCACAATATCGTCCGGCGGGACAAGTCATCCACTCGCAGTGATCCTCTCTGGCTTCCCCTTCAAAACAGAAAAGCCCGATCACCTTGCGGTAATCGGGCTGTTTGACTCGCCGATGGATTACACCCTGAAACGGCGCACCATATCCTGCAGTTGGGTAGCCAGGTGGTTCAACTCGTTGCACGCCTGAGCCATCTGGGTGGCACCAGAAGCGACCTCTTCGGAAGCATGGCTGATATTGACCACGTTACGGTTGAGCTCCTCGCTCACCGCCCCCTGCTCTTCGGTGGCGGTCGCAATCTGAATGTTCATGTGGGAGATGCTGCTGACCGAGCCACTGATCTGGGAGATAGACTCGCCTGCTTCCCGCGCGGTAGCAACCGTGGTATTCATCAGCTCCTGACTCTGTTGCATGGTACTGCCCGCCTGTTCGGCACGCTGCTGCAACTCGGCAATGATGGTATTGATCTGGGAAGTGGAGTCCTGGGTGCGCTTGGCCAGAGTGCGCACCTCATCGGCCACCACCGCAAACCCCCGCCCCTGCTCACCGGCACGGGCCGCTTCAATCGCCGCGTTCAATGCCAGCAGGTTGGTCTGTTCGGCAATGCCGCGGATCACTTCCAGCACCATGCCGATATTGCGGCTGTCATCGCCCAGTTGGCGGATCACCTCGGCGGTGCTCTCGATAGCACCGGCAACCCGCTCGATACGCTGGATGGAATCGTTTACTGTCTTGGCCCCAATTTCTGCCGTTTCACTGGCCGAGGTAGCGGCACTGGCCGCATCGCTGGTATTGCGCGAGACCTCCTGCACCGTAGCCTGCATCTCGTTCATCGCCGTTGCCAGCTGGTTCAGCTCATGTTGCTGAGCATTCATATTGTTGGCTGACTGGCGAGCCACCGAGCTTATCTCCTCTGCGGCGGAACTCAGTTGCACCACTGAGCCCGACACTTCACTCACCAGTGTGCGCAGATTGGTCTGCATTTCACCAAACCCTTTGGCAAGGGTTCCTAGTTCATCGTTGTTGAACTGCTGCATATCGATACGGGAGGTGAGATCACCGGAGGAGACCCGACGGGTCTGTTCCAGCAACGCCATCACCGGATTGCGGATCTGACCAGTCAGCAGCCAGGCAATGGCCACCACAAAACCCAGCGTCACCAGACTGACGATGATGCTCATGGTTCTGGCGTTGTTATAAAGAGCCTCGACATCCTTGGTCATCTGGGCCGCAACCTCGTTATTGATTTCCCGCAAGCGGTAGGATTTTGCTCCCACCTCCTCCAGTGCAGCCCTAGTTTCGTTTTTGCGCAGACTTTTGACACGTTCCAGATCGCCAGCAGCCAAGGCGCTCAGCAGCTCTTCATGTACCGCAAAATACTTGGCCCCCGCCGCAACTACCTGCTCATAAACCTGCTTGTCCTCGGCAGTACTAAATTCCAATGCACCATATTTCTGTGCAGCTTGCTCGAATTCCTGCTTGGCCTTGTTAAAAGTCTGCGTACGCTCGCTTACTTCTTGGGCATCTTTGTTCAGGCCTCCAATGACCTGGGCCAACTCTGAGCGCCGCGCATCCAGAATGGCGACATGCATCTGGCTGGCATAGCGGGTTGACGGCAGCAGGTTGTCGGTAATGGTCTCTGAATCATGGAAAAGGCGTGCCAGCTGGCTACTTGAAAACCAGGCCAAGCCCAGCACCAGCAGCGCCAGGATGGCGAATCCGGCACTCAGTTTCTGGCCGATAGACATGTTTTTGAACATATGGGGGCTTCCTTTAAATGGGTCTGCACTCCCGCCACATCCGCCGGGAATGGTCACATAGAGCATAGTCTGCAAGCAGAAAGTCGAAGGCTTTCATATCGCTTCTGCATACAGGAATATCGGCCCGTTCACTCCACTTCTAAAGAGACCTTATCCGTTCACATTCTAATAACTATTCCATCAACTCAAGAAGATGTTGACGCAACCCGGCAGGATCGCCCAAAAAGTCAGCCACTCGCACAGCACTCACCTTACCGTTGTGCATCAACCCAAGGGTGGGATAACCCTGACCGCCCAGCCGTTTCATCCAGCCCTGGCTATCTGCCAGATGTTGCAGCAAGGGGGCCTGCAGATAAGCTTGCTGGAATGCCTCGGCTGCAATCCCCTGCTCTGCCGCCAGCGTGGCAAGAAACGCAGGCTCACCAATCCAGATCCCGTCCCGATAGTGGGATTGCTGGATCCGGTGCAACATGACCAGCCCATCGCCCCCCAAGGCCGTGACGGCCAAAACCGCACGGATCGGCGGCTCGGAGTCCAGCAGACACCCTTCGCGCAGCAGCAGTTCGTTAAAGTAGCGTTCGCCAAAATGCTGGCCGGTCAGCGCCTCGATCCGCTGATCATGGGGGCGCACATAATCACGCAATGCCTCGCCCATTGGCTGACGGCGGCTACCCAGCCAGAGACCGCCCGCATGCAGCTCGATCTTGAGTCCGTCAATGGTGGCTGCCGCCTGCAACAGGGGGGCGGCACCATAGCACCAGCCACAGAGCGGGTCATAGACATAATGGAGGGTGGTTTGTTGTTCGCTCATCTTCATTCTCGCTTCAATCTCGGATAAAAAACCGGGCCCTTAGGCCCGGTAAAAAACACAGGGAGAGCAGGCTCAGTGGCTTACCACTTCATCTCGCCGGTATTGACCTTGGCACCGATGGCCAGACCATCGTCAACCGGCAGTGCCGGGTAGGCCTTCTTCAGAGCCTCAATCAGCTCACCGGAGTTTTTCGCCTTGGCCAGCTCCTGTTCGAAACGCTCTACATAGTCACGGGTAAAGGTCACAGCAGCAGTGCCTTTGGGAGCAGTGCCCAGGAAGTGGCCCGGTACCACACGCTCGGGTTTCAGGGCCAGCAGGTTATCCAGCGCCTTGACCCAGTTACTGCGGGCCGCCTTGGTCTGGCTATCCGCCATCCAGACATGCACCCCGTGGTAGACCGGCACACCACCAAAAGCAGTCTTGATGGAAGGGGCCCAGAGGTAGGCATTAGGGGTATTCATCTCTTTGATTTCAATCTTCTCGCCATCCAGCGTCAGGTGGCTGGCGGTCATCACTTGCGGCACGGTCAGGCTCTTCGGTGCCCCCTTGCCGAGGATCGGGCTCCAGTAGCTCAGCTTGGCATCCTTGGTCTGGTTGATATGGTCAACCACGTGCTGATCGGCCAGCACTTTGACATCCGGGAACGCCGCCATGACAGGCTCCAGACCGAAGTAGAAGTCGGGGTCACCGGCACTGATATAGACAGTGGTCAGCTTCTTGCCGCTCTTCTTGATCATGTCGACCAGTGCCTGACCATTTTGCACATCGAATTGGGCATCGATCAGGATGGCCTCTTTGTCACCGGTCACCAGTGAGGAGGAGACCGGGAAGATCGCCTTCTCGCCAG
>NZ_CAWNZT010000074.1:0-2177 GCF_963878965.1 Aeromonas sp. HMWF015
ATGAAGAGCTGATCCCGACCGCCGATCTGGTGCTGAACCTGACTCCGGACAAACAGCACTCCGACGTGGTGAAAACCGTGATGCCGCTGATGAAGCAGGGTGCCGCACTGGGCTACTCCCACGGCTTTAACGTGGTGGAAGAGGGTCAGCAGATCCGCTCCGACATCACTGTCGTGATGGTGGCGCCCAAGTGCCCGGGGACCGAAGTGCGTGAGGAGTACAAGCGCGGTTTCGGCGTACCTACCCTGATCGCCGTTCACCCGGAGAACGATCCCAAGGGCGAAGGCATGGCCATCGCCAAGGCGTGGGCCTCTGCCACCGGTGGCGACCGTGCCGGGGTGCTGGAGTCCTCCTTCGTGGCGGAAGTGAAATCTGACCTGATGGGCGAGCAGACCATCCTCTGCGGCATGCTGCAGGCCGGTTCCCTGCTCTGCTACGACAAGCTGGTTGCCGAAGGGACTGACAAGGCCTACGCCGGCAAGTTGATCCAGTTCGGCTGGGAGACCATCACCGAAGCTTTGAAGCAGGGTGGCATCAGCCTGATGATGGACCGTCTGTCCAACCCGGCCAAGCTGCGCGCCTTCGGGCTCTCCGAGCAGCTCAAGACCCTGATGCGCCCGCTGTTTGAGAAGCACATGGACGACATCATCGCCGGTGAGTTCTCCCGTGGCATGATGGCCGACTGGGCCGAAGACGATGCCAAGCTGTTCGGTTGGCGTGAAGAGACCGGCAAGTCTGCCTTCGAAAACGCCCCGGCGTTTGCAGGCAAGATTGCCGAGCAGGAGTACTTCGACAATGGCGTGGTGATGGTGGCCATGGTCAAGGCGGGTGTCGAGCTGGCGTTTGAGACTATGGTGGCTTCCGGTATCTACGAGGAGTCTGCCTACTACGAATCCCTGCACGAGCTGCCGCTGATCGCCAACACCGTTGCCCGCAAGCGTCTGTACGAGATGAACGTGGTCATCTCCGATACCGCCGAGTACGGAAACTACCTGTTCGCCAACGCCGCTGTGCCCTTGCTGCGAGAGCGCTTCATGCCGACCCTGAAGGCGGGCGATCTGGGTGCCAGCAAGGCGGAAGGGCAGAGCGTGGATAACCTGGCGCTGCTGGCGGCCAACGAGGCGACCCGCAACCACCCGATCGAAAAAATCGGCCAGGTACTGCGCGGTTACATGAAGGACATGAAACGTATTGCTGTTGGTGGTTAATCAGCTATGACCCGCAACCATGCCTGGTGCGAGAAAATCGGTCAGGTACTGCGCGGTTATATGAAAGACATGAAGCGCATCGCCGTTGGTGGTTAAGCCTGTATCGGGCTGGATGATGAAGGGGCGGGGATGACGATCCCCGTCGCTGGTCGGACTGGACACCCGATCGGCCAGCCAGAAAAATCAGCCTGACAGTCATAAAAAAGCCCCGCTCATCGAGCGGGGCTTTTGCATTCAGAAAGGCTGGATAAATCAGGCTTTCCACGCTTTCCAGGTGTTGATCAGACCGTTGGTTGAGCAGTCGTGGCTGGTGACAGCCTCGTTGTTGCCCAGCTCCGGCAGGATCTTGTTGGCCAGCTGTTTGCCCAGCTCCACGCCCCACTGGTCGAAGGAGAAGATGTTCCAGATTGCGCCCTGTACGAAGATCTTGTGTTCGTACATGGCGATCAGGGCACCCAGGGTTTTCGGGGTCAGGCTCTTGAACAGAATGGAGTTGGTCGGGCGGTTGCCTTCGAACACCTTGAACGGCACCAGATCCTTGACCTGCTCCAGCGTTTTGCCAGCAGCCAGGAACTCGGCTTCGACCTCTTCCTTGCTCTTGCCGAAGGCCAGCGCCTCGGTCTGGGCGAAGAAGTTGGCCAGCAGTTTCGGATGGTGGTCACCGATCGGGTTGTGGCTGATGGCCGGCGCCAGGAAGTCGCAGGGGATCAGCTTGGTGCCCTGATGGATCAGCTGGTAGAAGGCGTGCTGGCCGTTGGTGCCCGGCTCACCCCAGATGATGGGGCCAGTTTGGTAGTCAACCGGCTTGCCGTTGCGATCCACGTACTTGCCGTTGGATTCCATGTTGCCTTGCTGGAAGTAGGCAGGGAAGCGGTGCATGTACTGGTCGTACGGCAGAATGGCTTCGGACTCGGCACCGTAGAAGTTGTTGTACCACAGGCCGATCAGCGCCAGCAGCACCGGCACGTT
>NZ_CAWNZT010000075.1:0-7254 GCF_963878965.1 Aeromonas sp. HMWF015
GTCTTTGATAACACCCATCGGGAGGATTAATGATGTTCCATGCCATGCTATCAACCCTCGTTCGCCAGCTATCCCTGCCGCAGGAGTGCCTGCACGAAGAGGGGCTGGATCTGCAGGCGGGCCCCTTCAGCCTCCATATTCGCGAGCGGGATCAACTGGTGACCCTGTTTATTCCGCTGGGGGATATCCAGACCCCCTCCCTCGCCGCCATGGCCGACTGGCCTGTGCTGCAACTCAGCCGAGGCAGCGAACAGAGCACCCTGCTCTGGTGTCGCGAGTGGCTGGACAAGCTGGATGTGGATCTCCTGACCGATATGGTCAGCCGCATGCTGCATCAGGCTGAAGCCCTGACCCAAGGCACTGCACTAGCAGCTACCGAGCTCAGCGAGCCCGCAATCGAACCAGCCATGTCACGCCCGAACTGCGGTATCCCGGCGACCATTCGCGCCTGATATCGGCGTCTGCTCATAAGGGAAAACAGCGCAACCAAAACGGGGCCATCACTGATGGCTCCGTTTTTATTGCAGGCCTTACAAAGTAAGGCCATCAGCATTCTGTTATCTACTTGAACGTCCATCATAAACCACTGAAAGGTTGTCGATTGCAACCCACTTACGTACTATTGCCAACCATTGTGCTTCATGCTTCTTGGCTCGTGATTCAAGGAGTTGTCACTCGGCAGATAGTGGATACCGCCTCTTATGAAGATCTTGAAATACTGTTCGGCACTGGCATTCACGCTTGCTGCTTTTCCTTCGGTTGCCTCATTCGACCAAGACGGGTGCAGTTTTTGGCTGACAGACTGTACATTGCCTGCTTATCCGCTTTTCCTTTCCGAAAATGACACCAAGAGCAACTTGCTGATGCTGCTGGCTGACATGCAGCGACTCTCCCTCCCCTTTATGCTTCCGGCCGACCCGGCCAACGAACGCGATATGGAGCTCTTCTCTCTGCAGCGTCTGCCGCTTCCCGACGAGATGGAAAGCCAGGAACTGCGTGAACAGCTGGTTAGCCGGCTCACCGCCCATGACGCCTCGCTCCCGGCTTTGCTGGAACACTATGCTGGTCGGGATGCTCTTTACGGCCGAGCCATTTCCAACTCGCTGCAATCTGTCAGTCAATTTCTTGATGCCCTTGAGCAGAGTGACCTGTCACCTACCGAGCGCACGCTTCTGCTCAAAACCCGCTTACAGCTCCTTGGTCAACAGGAAGATAGCCCCCAGTCTTCCAACGTCACAATGAGCGAGTCTGCCAGGGAGTGGCAGGCTTATCTGGATGCTGCCCGCCACTTCTACGAAGGTCATTTCTCCGAGGCATTGACCGGCTTTATGGCTCTGCAAGGGGCAAAAGCGCAGTGGGTTGCCGAAACCGCGAACTATATGGTGATGCGAACACACCTTAATGCAGCGGTGAAAGATGCGCAGAGCGAGTATGGTGATACGGATTTCACCAAGAGTGATAAAGAGGCGCTGAAACAGGCCATGACACAGGGGCAGTCGTATCTGGCGACCTATCCGCAAGGCCGTTACATCAGCTCGACCAAGGGGATGTTCAGACGCATCAACTGGATGGCGGGTGATCAGGCTTCATTGCGCGATAACTATAGCGAAGCGATAGCCGCTGACCACTCCCTGCCGGAACTTGAGGCGCTGGTTAACGAAATAGATCTCTCTTTGCTGAGCGCAGATGCTTATCGAAATGAACTCGCCTACGAGGATAAAACTCAGCCTGAGCTGCTGTTTATCAATGCACTGCGTGGCCTCAGAACTGGCTATGACCAGAAACGCAACTGGAGTGACGAGCAGCTCGATGGGGCCATCCAGCAGTTGCAAGAGACGGGTAAAACGGAAGAGGCTACCTATCTGCAAGCTTATCGATTACTGCAGAACCAACAGTTTGATGCTGTACTGGCGCTGTTGCCCAAAACAGAAGGACAAAACGCATCAACCCTGGCGTTCAGCCGCCAGTTGCTGCGAATCTGGGCACAGCAAGGAATGAAGGCGTTTGACCAGGCAGAACAAGCCATGATGACGCTGGTTGCGGCACCTCTCACTCAAGCCCAACAGGCATTTGTGGAGAACATGCTGGCAGATCAGTGGGTACGTACCGGCAATACTGCGGCCATTTTCAACAAAGAGAGCCCTGTCACTCAGTTGCGGATACGCACCGTCGTGTTAAAACAGTCGGCCGATCCGGACTTGCTTCGTCAGCAGGCTCGGCAGGCCACAAGCGCCTTGGAAAGACAAATCGCCCTGCATACCTTGCTGGTGAGAGACCTGATTGCAGAGGATTACGCAACGTTCCTGAAAGACGTGACACTTATTCCGGCCGACTACAAGGAGGCTACCCCACCCAAGGATGAACCATGGCAACCGGTACCCAACAGAGATGTGCTCTTGTCAGCATTCAAGTGGGGAGGTGAAGGCACACCGCAGGGCTATTACTGCCGTGATTTGGCCTCCACTCTCGGCACACTGCTGCAACACCCCGGAGACGGACACGCACTCAACTGCCTGGGTGAATATCTGCGCAACAAGGATCCCGCGATCAATTTGTGGCAAGGAAAAGAGATGGTTTGGGGATTGTCAAAACCTGAGTCAGCCACCGCGCCAAGCAGGCTAAAGCTATATCAGGCCGTCATGGCCAACCCTAAAGCAGAGCCCGAAGACAAGAGCTATGCCCTTTATAGAGCCATCAACTGCTACGCACCATCAGGCTACAACGGGTGTGACGATCAGGAGCTCCCCAAGAGCATGCGGCAAGCCTGGTTCAATACGCTCAAGCAGCGTTATGGCAACTCGGTATGGGCCAAATCACTCAAATACTACTGGTAAACCATGCCGCAGCCCCTTGTGCCTAGCCTGCTAGTTCTGTTATCGACACTTGCTGCGCCACTTAAGGCAAGTGTCGATGTCAACCGCTATGACGCATTCTGGCTCTGGTCTGCCACCCGACATCAGCCAGTCCTGGCACAGGCAACCACCCTCTATTTGCATCAGGGGGAGATCCTGAACAGGCCATCCGGCCCCCGTTTTATCAAACTGGGTCGCGCTCCAACGCCACTTCAGACCGAACAACTCTGGCTTGTGGTGAGAGTGAATACGCTGCCGCTCTCTGCCGATCACAAGAAGTTGCTGGTCAAGCTGTATCAGGAGTGGCGCAAGGCCGGAGCCAAAGTAACGGGTATTCAGATCGACTTTGATGCAGCCACCCGCCAACTGGATCGTTACGCCACCTCTTTGCGGCAGTTGCGACAAGTGTTGCCAGCAGAGTGCAAACTCAGCGTAACGGGCCTGCTCGACTGGGCCAAGACGGGGGATGTGGCGCAACTCAACAGCCTTCCGGTCGATGAGATAGTGATCCAGACCTATCAGGGAAAACATACGGTACCGGGTTACAGCTCCTATCTACCCGCCATGATGCAGCTCACCATTCCATTCAAGGTTGGTCTGGTGCAGCAGGGCGAGTGGGAACCCTCGTGGCAGGCAAAGCTTGCAACCTCCCCCCACTACCGGGGGGAGGTCGTCTTCTTGCTCAATCGCTAGTCCAGGATATCCCTTACACCACCTCCCCCAGCGCGCCGATCAGGGCATCGAGCCCTTGATCTACCTTCGAGCGCGGGCAGCCGACGTTGAGGCGGATATAGCCTGTGCCTTCCGGGCCATAGGTGTCGCCGCGCATGATGGCGACCCGGTATTTCTCCACCAGCAAGGCTTGCAGCGCATCCATCCGTTCGGTGGAGTCGATGCCAAGGCCGCTCAAATCAATCCAGGCGAGATAGGTCCCTTCGGGCACCCGATAGTCGATGGCGGGGAAAGCCGCGTTGAGCCGCGCCGCCACCTGGGCGAGGTTGCCGTGCAGATAGGATTTGAGCGCATCGAGCCAGGCAGCGCCGTCCCGATAGGCGCTGATATGAGCCAGCACCCCGAGAATGGGCGGTGATGAGAGGCCATGAGCCGCCTTGAGCCGCTGCAGATAGGCGGCCCGCGCCGCTGCGTTGGCGATAAAGGCGTAGGCGCCGCCAAGGGCCGGAATATTGAAGGATTTGGAGCCCGAGCTCACCAGCGCCCAGTGATCGTCCGGCGCCACCTCGCTCCACGGCAGGTAGCGAGCAAAGCTCACATCCATATGGATGTCGTCCGAGATGACCTTGACCCCGTGGCGCTGGCAGATGGCGGCCATCCGGCCGAGTTCATCCCGCGTCCAGACACGGCCGGTGGGGTTGTGGGGGCTGCAGAGCAGCAAAATCCGGCAATCGGGGCGGGCCGCCTGTTGCTCGAAGCTGGCCCAGTCGATCTGGTAACTCCCCTGCTCTTTTTTAAGCGGACAGGGCAGCAGCACCCTGTCGTTGGCAGCCAGCATATTGCCGAAGGCGTCGTAGGCGGGGGTATGCACCAGCACCCCCTCCCCCGGCGCCGACCAGAGGCTCACCAGCTGGGCAATCACATAGATGACCGAGGGGCCGTAGACCAGCGTCTCGGGGTCGAGGCTCGCCCCGTAGCTGCTGGCAAACCAGTTGCTCACCGCCCCCTTGAAGTCGTCGTGATTCCAGCGGCTGTAGCCAAATACCCCGTGTTCGAGCCGCGTTGCCAGCGTCTGGCGAATGCAGGGGGCGGTCTCGAAATCCATATCGGAGATGGTAAAGGGGAGCAGATCGGCATGGCCAAAACGGTCGGCCACATAGTCCCACTGGGTGCAGTAGGTGCCGTGGCGGTCGACCACATGGTCGAAGTCATAAATATCGTGCATGAAGTTTCTCCCTCCATAAACAGGAGACATATTGGGAGAGGCAAACAAGGGGGGCTTGCGCCCCCCGTTCGGATCTTATTGGCCGGTTCAGGCCCCCATCAGACTCTGCAGCTGGTTTTTCACCAGATGGACCTGCGGGCCGATCACCACCTGCAGGTTGTGCTCGTCGAGCTTGATCACCCCGATGGCACCGTTCGCTTTCAAGACCTTGTCATCGACCCGGCTCATGTCCTGCACCGACATCCGCAGGCGGGTGATGCAGTTATCGAGCGCCAGAATGTTATCGGCGCCGCCCAGAGCGTTAAGGATGATTTCACCGTTGTAACCGCTGTTGCCGGCCTTCTTGCCTGCGGGCTGGGCAGCTTCGCTGGTTTCAATCTCGCGGCTCTCTTTTTCACGACCAGGGGTTTTCAGGTTAAAGCGCACGATGGCAAAGCGAAACACGCTGTAGTAGATGGCAAACCAGATGGCGGCCGCGACCGGCACCAGATACCACTTGGTGGCAGTGCCTTGCAGCACGCCGAACACCAGAAAATCGATAAGGTTGCCGTCGGTGTTGCCGATGGTAACGCCGAGCAGCCCCATGGTCATAAAGCCCAGACCCGTCAGGATGGCGTGAATGACGTAGAGCACCGGCGCCACGAACAGGAACAGGAACTCCAGCGGCTCGGTGATACCGCCGATAACGCAGGCCACCACGCCGGAGACCAGCAGTGCCTTGATCTTGCCGCGATTTTCAGGGCGGGCGCAGTGATACATGGCAAGCGCCGCACCCGGCAGGCCGCCGAGGAAGGCAGGCATCTTGCCCTGAGAGAGGAACGAAGTGGCAGAGACCGAGAAACCGCTGGTGTCAGCGCAGGCGAGCTCTGAGTAGAAGATATTGAGGGCGCCGCTCACCTCGTGACCGCATACCAGCTGGGTGCCGCCCGCTTCGGTAAAGCGGATCAGCGCCACCAGAATGTGGTGCAGACCGAGCGGCAGCAGCAGGCGCTCACCGGTACCGAACAGGAAGGGACCGAAGGGACCAGCGTGGGAGATAAGCGCCCCGATACCGTTGATGCCAGCGGCAAACCAGGGCCAGGCAAACGGCACGACCAGACCGACCACCCCCAGTACCAGCACAGTGATGATGGGCACGAAGCGGGCACCGCCGAAGAAGGCGAGCGCATCGGGCATCTTGTAGGTGTAAAAACGGGCGTGCAGTTTGGCGACGATCACCCCGACGATGATGGCCCCCAGAATCCCGGTGTCGATGGAGCTGATGCCGAGGATCGATTTCACCCCGTAGGCCTTCTCCGCTGCCGCATCACCGATGACGTTGGCCACCGTGAGGTAGAAGTTGATGGAGAGGTTGAGCGCCGCATAGCCGACGAAACCGGCAAAGGCCGCCACCCCCTTCTCTTCCCGTGCCAGCCCCAGCGGAATGGCCACCGCGAACATCACCGGCAGGTAGATAAAGGCCACCAGCCCCACCTTGGTCATCCAGAGGAACAGCAGTTGCAGCACGGTATTGTCGAGGAAGGGCATGCTCTGCTTGACCGCATCGCTGGTGAGCGAGCTGCCGACACCGAGCAGAATGCCCGAGAAGGCCAGCAGGGCGACCGGCAACATAAAGGTCTTGCCGAGGCTCTGCAGGAACTCCCAGATAGTGGATTTGGCTTGAGGCTTGGCCATGAAACGGCTCCTTGTGAATAGACAGCAATATCTGCGGCTTTCCCCGTGGCTGCTCGTAGCAATCTCGACGCAGAGGCGCGGGTCAGCATCAGGTTTTGCTGGATGATAAAACGTTTTATCAACTTACAAGTGCCGACAGGATCACAGAATCAGGGGGCTGGCTGGCAGCAGGATCCAAATTTGTGAGCCGGATCGGCCAGATGGTGATGTAACGTTTCACTTAAGTACTCGAGCAGGTATGCTGGGGCCTCGTACTCAACACGCCGTCGTCCGTTCGCCCTATGTCGCCCAAATCCCTCTCTGCCAAAGCCACCAAAATCACCGATGTCGCCCAGCGGGCGGGTGTGTCGGTCACCACCGTCTCCATGGTGCTCAACGGCAAGGGGCGCATCTCCCCCGCCACCGCCGAGCGGGTGCAGCAGGCGATAAAAGAGCTCGACTACGTGCCCAACAGCGCCGCCGCCAACCTGCGCAGCCAGCAATCCAATCTGGTGGGGCTGATCCTGCGCGACATCACCGACCCCTTCTATACCGAGGTGACCGCCGGGGTGAGCGAGGTGCTGGAGCAGCAGGGCTATCTGCTGTTTCTGACCCAGTGCGGCCACAGCCCGGAGCGGCTGCAGCAGAGCATCCACTCCCTGTCACGGCAAGGGGTGGCGGGCATCATCTTCAATCCGGTGCGCGGCGCGGCGGCCAAAACTCTGGAGACCCTGCTCGACTCCGAACTGCCGGTGGTGTGCGCCGCCCGCTCCTACTATCGCGATGACGTGGACTTTATCGGCCCCGACAACACCCACGCCGCCAAGCAGGCCACCACTTCCCTTATCGAGC
>NZ_CAWNZT010000075.1:7264-18007 GCF_963878965.1 Aeromonas sp. HMWF015
CACCGCCATATCGCCTACGTCGGCGGGCGGGCCGACTCCCTCACCCGCGCCGAGCGGATCGGCGGCTACTGCGCCAGCCTGCTGCAATATGGCCTCCCCTTCAAACCGGAGTGGGTACTGGAGTGCGAGCGCACCCAGCGCAGCGCCGCCGACACCATCGCCCAGCTGCTGCACCAGCACCCCAAGGTGACCGCCGTGCTCTGCCACTACCCCGAGGTGGCGCTCGGCGCCATCTATGGCGTCGAGGCGAGCGGCCGCACCGTGGGCAAGGACAACTACATCGGCCAGCAGGTGGCCCTGCTCGGTTTTGACGATGTGGCGGAGGCAGAACTCACCTCCCCCGCTCTCACCTTCGTCAGCTCACCGGCCCGCGAAATCGGCCGTCAGGCGGCAAGACGGCTGCTGACCCGGATGCAGCAACCCGAGCTCGCTCCCAACCGCCATATCATCACCCCCAATCTGCAAAAGCGGGAGTCGGCCTGAGCTGGCTGGGCGCCCGAGCTCGCCCCAACCCGCCATATCATCACCGCTCACCTGCAAACCGCAGAAGCGAGAATCAGCCTGAGCTGGCTGGGCGCCCGAGCTCGCCCCACCCGCCATATCATCACCGCTCACCAGCAAACCGCAGAAGCGGGCATCGGCCTGAGCTGGCTGGACAAGCCCGCAGCAGCGCAAAACGTGAGGCCGCTCACTGCGCTGGCAAGGAGAGATTGAGAGCCAAGTGAAGAGGAATATGATGGGCGCCTGCCTCTCTTCACGAGCCCATGTATGAGCAACCCGCGCGACCAGAACCCACCGAGTGAAATCCATCGCTGTGACAAATGCGGCGAGCGTACCCGCCATATCGTGGTGCTGGTCGCCCGCGATCACAGCCAGGACATCATGCCCAAGGATCCGCGCAAAGCCTTCTGGCAAGCCTTTACTTCCAGCAGCATCACCAACTGGGCGTTTGGTGAAACACTGGCCTACCAGACCACCCATGTAAAACATCTTATTTGTGAGCGCTGCGGGGAGAAGTTTCTGGAGTATTGAGCACATGCCGTGCCCAACCATGCACGATGGCCTGCACAAATAAACCGCGCTCGCTCACCCATTTGTTGATCCCCGGCCGGTTTCTCGCCGCGTGTCGTTTTGCCTACCTCTGCCACCAGTTACTATGCCCCACTGGGCAAACAGGCTGCAAAGAGGTCACATCATGCAACCCTGTCCTCCCGTCATATCGCCGGTTAACAGCAGCAGAGTGGAGGCTGTCGTCCAGGGGCGGTAGCGTGTCAGCAAGAAATGGGATGTAGCGATAATTTCCTCGTGACCGTCCAATTATGCTTCGACGATCCGACCGACAAAACTGAACAATCAAAGCGGTAAAAAACATGATCGATCACAAGCGATTCCAGAGATTGGTACAACAGCTCTACTCGACAGTAGAGGAGCTTGAAGAAATGTTTCCGGGGCGACACTTTACGCCCGATGGCCATATGGTCGGCAGTATTGGCGAATGTCTGGTTGCAGATGCTTACGGGTTAGAATTGATGAATGCATCAAACAAGGGATATGACGCTTTATCTCCATCCGGGCTGCAAGTTGAAATCAAAGCCACGCAGGCAAAATCAGTCGCCTTCCGCAGCCAGCCAGAACACACCATCGCCATCAAAATTCTTCCCAACGGCACATTCGAAGAGATTTTTAATGGCCCGGGAAACTTGGTATGGCAGCAGTTTGACGGGAAGCCCCTGCCCTCAAATGGTCAATACCAAATCTCTCTTAACAAGCTCAAAGAATTAAACAAGCAGGTTGATAAATCTCAACGGATCTTAAGAGTCACCCAATAGAACCCGTTCACAGGATGAGGTGCCCCTCTTCGGCAACAGAAAAGGATCCCGCCGTTATGTTTGAGTACGTCGAAAAACTGCAAGCGCGCATTGCTACCATGGTCAGTCAGAACGAAGCCGGGATCCGGCAGGCGGCCCGCTGGTTTAGCGAGGCCATCGTCCACAACAAGATGATCCATATGCTGGGCACCGGGCACTCTCATATGGTCGGGCTGGAGGGGTTTATCCGTGCCGGTGGCCTTGGCAATATCAACGCCGTGCTCGACTCCACCGTCACCACCGCCGATGGTGCCCTGCGCAGCTCGGCGCTGGAAAAACTGCCCGGGCTTGCCGCCATTTTGTGGGAGGATCAGCCGATTGCGCCGGGGGATCTGATGGTGGTCATCTCCAATTCGGGGCGTAACGCCCTGCCCATCGAGTGGGCCCAGCTTGCCAGAGCACGCGGCCACAAGGTGATCGTCATTACCTCGGTGGCGCAATCGGCGCAAAATCCGAGTCGTCACCCTTCTGGCCAGAAACTGATGGAGCTGGCCGATCTGGTACTGGACAACTGCGTGCCGCCGGGCGACGGCCTGTGCGAGGTCAATGAACGAGTCACCGGCGCTTTCTCCTCCATCTCCGGCATGGTGCTGATCAATACGCTGGTGGTTGAAGCGCAAAAACTGGCGCTGGCGCAAGGCGCGACCCCGCTGATCTTCTCCAGCCAGAATGTGGATGGCTTTAATAACGATGATGTTTACCGCCATTTCCAAGGACGATTGAAGTCGATGTAAATATCTATATAGATTTTTTGAAATTAAACCATCAACAAAAATTGAGATCACATAGTGGCAGATTATATAAACAAGAACATCCTTAGTCAGGCTTATATTCATGTTGAGCCGAGAGGAATGGAAACCGATGAACAGTTAGAGTCATTCAAAGAAAATTTAAGAATGTTTTCCTTGACTCGCACTGAGTTCTTTTTATCTGAAGGTCTTGAGATCAATGTTGAGTTTGAAGATGGTTCAATAAAAGCTCGTATAACTGTAATTGGCACACTAATGCTTCTACTTCAAGGTATTAGTTCTTATAAAGACTTCAGAGAGGGCCTTCAACTTCTGTACTCTGATGCAAAATGGCTATCGGATGCCATCATATCGGAATCTTTATATCAAACTAAAGCAAAACATCATGATGTAATCAGAGTGGAGGCTAGAACTGGAATCATTGGCTCCATTCATAAAGTTTTTAATAAATTGGAAAACATTAAACGTGGAGCAAAAGGAGCTATGCTCGCCACTGATATTGTGGATAAAATTGATGGTGCGCAAAATGAAATATTAAAGTTAATGGATAATATCTGTGATTTAGCTGATAAGGATTTAGTCGCAAAAGAATGCATTGCTTTGGTTAAGGAGCTACCAGAAACACCTGTACCACCCAAAGATAAAGAAAATAAAATTTATGCTATCGACGAGTACAGACGCAAAAAATCAAATCTAATCGGCGAAATAGAAATCCATCTAATGGCTGATGAGTAAAATAAAATTATCTATAACGCAGATGTGCGGTGATACCTAATTTGACCATAAATCCTGATAGCCCGTAGGTTCGAATAGCGAAGCGTATTCGGACATTCGCGTCATCACCTCTACTTTTCAGCATCCAGATATATGTTCCAGAAAAGAGCGCTCATAGATGAAACGTATTCTGATTATTGGCAACTCGGGCTCAGGCAAGAGCTGGTTGGCAGCTCAGCTGGCTGAGCGGTTAACTATCCGCGAGGTCAATCTCGATACCCTTGTCTGGCAACCGGGCGGATTTACCCAAAAACGGCCCCAGCATGAGATTGACCTTGCCATTAAAGCGCTTGCCCAAGAGCCTGAATGGGTGGTCGAAGGGGTATTTGATGCCCTGGCTGAACAGCTGGTTGATGCCGCCGATACCCTGCTCTTTCTGGATCTCGACTGGTCGGTATGCCGTGATTCACTGCTATCACGCGGATCACAAAGCGCCAGGCAACGGGATGCAGTGGCAGCGGAAAAGAACTTTCAACAACTGCTGGTGTGGGCATCGGAATATGGGCAGCGAGCCGGCAAAAGCTCCAGCCACTTCCATCGCGAGCTGTTTGATCGATTCCCAAACGACAAGCACCATTTCACGACTCGGGCAGAGGTAAATAGCTATCTCACGCAACTGACCACTCATAGCTAACGGGGTAGAGGATGACGCAACAGGAGTTGGCGAAAATGGGGGGCGCTTCGGTCAATATCCAGCTGCTGGATGGCAAGCCCTGTATCAGAAAAAGAGGCGCATCGCCTGTCGAGCGCCATTTCTACCAACGCGCCGCACTGCATTTGAGCGGGCTCAACACTCCTGCCCTGCTCAAGGTCGAAGGGGAGACCCTGTTCCTTGAACAGATCCCTCATCCGGTCACGCTCACGCAGCTGCACCACAACGAACAGACCTTTGCTCAGCTGGCCAACCTTCATAACGGCAAGTATCAGCCCGACTTTGCGGTGAAAACTCACGGCTGGTCGCTCGTCGACACCAACGAGGCGCTCTCTGTACTCTGCTTGCCGGAAGCGGTAAACGAGAAGATCCGCCATATCCAACAAGTTGGTCACGAACTATTCGAGGAGTCATGCCTGATTTCGGGAGATAGCAATGAAGGCAACTGGGGCACCCGCAACAATGGTGAGCTGGTGTTATTTGACTGGGAACGATTTGGTTATGGCAGCCCGGCCATCGATCTGGCCCCGCTGGTGCCGCGGATGGGTTCACGGGCTGAGTATGAAACCATCATTGAACGCTATCAGCGCCACAGCTCGCTGCACTCTGGCGACCGGTTGCTGCGCCATCTCGTCATGGCCAAGTGCTGGCTGATTATTGAAGTCACCAATCTGCTGACCAGAAGGGAGAAGCCGCAGGCACAGCAATATCTGGAGTGGTATCGGCAACAAGTTCCCAACTGGCTGGGGTCGGTGGCGCATATTGTGTAATCCGCAGGTTCGAATAGCGCAGCGTATTCGAACGTTCGTGTTATCACCTCTCTCTTTTCGGCCATCCCTCTCTTGCCACCACACTTTCTTCCCAAACAACACCCCTCTGCGCTCGCCCAGCCAATTCGATTGGCCTCCGCCATCAGGCGCATAAAAATCCTAATCCGCCCGACGAAACTGCGACTTTTTGTGAGAAAGGTCACATCTAATCACGCCTTAAAACCACATATAAATCCAGACTCCGCTGATGATTAATTTATTTATATGGCGTATTGCAAATCTGACGGCGAGCCTGACATCAATACATTTATCTGTTTTTAAAGAAGAAATGGATGGTTGACTGAAAATGGCGAGTCCTGCCTGAAAACGGGATCTTCATCACATCTCGTTTTGCTGCGCACAAAAATCCAGTGATTAGCACATTTGTCCGATAGGGAGGGGGCGGGCGAGCCGCGATAATGATCAGGTCATTTTTATCCAGTACGTCGATACGTACTCACGCATAGCTTCCGTCACCGGAAGCGGGGAGAGCGCTATGATCACCACCTTGATCAATGAACATCTGATCAACCTCGATTTGAAAGCGACGCGTAAGGAAGAGGTCTTCACCGAGATGGCCCGCCTGCTGGCGTCGCAAGGCAAGGTCAGCGACGAGCAGGCCTTTATCAAGGATCTGTGGGCCCGCGAAGAGCTGGGCAACACCGGCTTTGAAGAGGGTGTTGCCCTGCCCCACGCCAAGAGTGCGGCGGTCAGCACCCCGGCCGTCGCCATCGGCATCAGCCGCAACGGCATCGACTACGGCGCCGAAGATGGCAAGCCGTCCAAACTGTTCTTCATGATTGCCTCCCCAGCCGGTGGCGCCAACCACCATATCGAGGTGCTGGCCGAGCTCTCCGGCAAGCTGATTGAAGAGGGCTTTATCGATGCCCTGCTGGCAACCAAAACCCCGGCCGATGCGCTGGCACTGCTGCTGGCCAAGAAAGAGGAAGCGGCTGCCGCACCTGCGGCCAACAAGGGGCTGATCATCGGTGTCACCGGCTGCCCGGCCGGTATCGCCCACACCTATCTGGCGGCCGAGTCGCTGGAGCGCGCCGCCAAGGAGCTGGGTTATGAGGTAAAAGTGGAGACCAACGGCTCCATCGGCGTCAAGAACAGCCCGACTGCGGACGAGATCGCCCGCGCCGCCGCCATCGTGGTGGCCTGTGACAAGCAGGTGGACATGGCCCGCTTCGCTGGCAAACCCCTAATCAAGACCGGCGTAAAAGCCCCAATCAAGGATGGCAAGGGTCTGATCGAGCAAGCCCTGAAAGCCCCCGCCTACGTGGCTGGCAAAGAAGATAAAAAAGGTGAGGAGAAGAGTGCGGGCGGCAGTTCCGATCTCTATCGCTACCTGATGAACGGTGTGTCGCACATGATCCCGTTTGTAGTGACCGGTGGTCTGTTGATTGCGCTGGCACTCGCCATCGGCGGTAACCCGACCCCGAGCGGCATGCAGATCCCGGAAGGGAGCATGTGGAACCAGATCCTCAACGTGGGCGTGGCCGCCTTCACCCTGATGATCCCCATTCTGGCGGGCTATATCGCCTACGCCATCGGTGATCGTCCGGCGCTGGCACCGGGCTTTATCGGCGGCTGGATCGCCAACAACGGCAGCTTCTACGGCGCGGATGCCGGTACCGGCTTTATCGGTGCCATCATTGCGGGCCTGTTGGTCGGCTATCTGGTGCGCTGGATTGCCACCCGTCAGTACCACAAGATGGTGCAGCCGCTGGTGCCGATCCTGATCGCCCCGATCGTTGGTTCCCTGTTTATCGCTGCGGTCTTCATCTTCATCATCGGTGCCCCGATTGCCGACATGATGACCGGCCTCAACGCCATGCTGCTCTCCATGAGCGGTGGCAGTCTGGTGCTGCTGGGTATCGTGCTGGGTGGTATGGCCGGCTTTGATATGGGTGGCCCGGTCAACAAGGTGGCCTTCCTCTTCTCCGTCGGCATGATTGCTTCCGGTCAGACCCAGTTTATGGGTGCCATGGCTTGCGCCATCCCGGCCGCGCCCCTTGGCATGTCGCTTGCGACCGTGCTCGGTCGCAAGCTGGGAATCTTCGATGCTTCTGAAATCGAAGCGGGCAAAGCCGCCGGTGCCATGGGTCTGGTGGGGATCTCCGAAGGAGCTATTCCGTTCGCCGCCCGTGATCCGCTGGCCGTGATCCCGGCCAACATTCTGGGCAGCATGACCGCAGCTGTGATGGCCTTCCTGTTTGGCATCACCAACAGCGTCGCCCACGGTGGCCCCATCGTGGCCCTGCTGGGTGCGGTCAACAAGCCGCTGCTGGCCCTGCTCTGCATGATCTGCGGAGCCATCGTCACCGGCATGGTCGCGGTTGCCCTGAAAAAACTGCGGGTCAAAAAGAGTGATGAGGTAACTCTGGCCAAGGCGGCCTGAGTGCCCCCTCACCATCGAGGCTCCTAAACCATAAAAGAGGCCACCCCACGGGGTGGCCTCTTGTTTTTTGGGATGGCTAGCGGGCCGTATTTCCCAATATCGCCCCCCGAGAAATAGTGGTCGATAAGCACTCTTCCTAGTCTCTCCCTTCACCTCTATCCTTGCCTTTCCCTTGCTCCCTTCTGGCCTATCCATCCCACCTCCCCAGCCCAGCCCAGCACTCACACAGAGCGCCAAACTGGCTGAAATGGCAGCAATCCGGCGTCAGCGGTGTGATGTTTCTCACGCTTTGTCCGCGAAAGCGCAAAAACTAGGAAAATTTCCTAGCCCCACTAGGGATGGCTCTCAAGCCATTTTTTGCCCCTCTTATTAGAGTCACCTCACCTGATGTCGTGACCCGCACCGCGATGGGCAATGTGCCCCGTCATCCCGTGCCGGGCCCGGGTTTATATGGATGGAGCGTCGAGCGCAGCAACGGCTGACAGCCCCGACGTTCCGTTCTCCCTTCCGTGGCGTGACCTCGAACAACCTATCTACAAATGAGGGGCGCGGCGGAAATACCGTCTATCTCGCAGAGGATGAACGAAGATGTTGAAATTGCTCCAACAGGTCCGGGTCCCCACCCTGGACCTGCCGGTCGAAGCCCGGCGCAAGCTCTGGTTCAAGCCGTTTATGCAATCTTATCTGGTTGTATTTATTGGCTATTTGACCATGTATCTGATCCGCAAGAACTTCAACATTGCGCAAAATGACATGATCCAGGAGTACGGTCTCTCCATGACCGAGCTCGGCATGATCGGTCTTGGCTTCTCCATCACCTACGGGGTGGGCAAGACCATAGTCTCCTACTATGCCGACGGCAAGAACACCAAGCAGTTCCTGCCGCTGATGCTGATCCTCTCCGCGCTCTGCATGCTGGGCTTCAGTGCCAGCATGGGCGGCACCGGTTTCAGCCTCTACTTCATGATCTTCTTCTATGCCCTGAGCGGTTTCTTCCAGAGCTGTGGTGGCTCCTGCAGCTACTCCACCATCACCAAGTGGACCCCTCGCAACAAGCGCGGCACCTATCTGGGTATGTGGAACCTCTCTCACAACGTGGGCGGTGCCGGTGCGGCCGGTGTGGCGCTGTTCGGTGCCAACTACCTGTTTGATGGCAACGTGCTCGGCATGTTTATCTTCCCCTCCATCATCGCGCTGATCGTCGGCTTTATCGGCCTGCGCTTTGGTAGCGATTCACCGGAAGCCTATGGTCTTGGCAAGGTGGAAGAGCTGTTTGACGAAGTGGCGAGCGAAGAAGATATCGCGACCGAAGAGCAGAAGCTGACCAAGTGGCAGATCTTCGTGAAGTACGTGCTGCTCAACAAGGTGATCTGGCTGCTCTGCTTTGCCAACATCTTCCTCTACGTGGTGCGTATCGGTATCGACCAGTGGTCCACCGTCTATGCCCACCAAGAGCTGGGCTTCTCCAAAGACGTGGCTATTCAGGGCTTTACCTTCTTCGAAGTGGGCGCACTGGTCGGCACCCTGATGTGGGGTTACCTCTCCGATCTGGCCAATGGCCGTCGTGGTCTGGTTGCCTGCGTGGCACTGGCGCTGATCATCGCGACCCTGGGTCTCTACCAGCATGCGACTACCCAGTTTATGTTCCTGGGCTCCCTGTTCACCCTGGGCTTCCTGGTGTTTGGTCCGCAGCTGCTGATCGGCGTCGCCGCCGTGGGCTTCGTGCCCAAGCAGGGCATCAGCGTAGCCGATGGCGTCAAGGGCACCTTCGCTTACCTGATTGGTGACAGCTTCGCCAAACTGGGTCTGGGCATGATCGCCGATGGCACCCCCATCTTCGGCCTGACCGGCTGGACCGGCACCTTCGCGGCGCTGGACATCGCAGCCGCCGCCTGTCTGGTGCTGATGGGCTGTGTCGCGGTCGCCGAGGAGCGCAAGATCCGCCGCATCAAGCGCGAACTGAAAGCCGCCGAGCTGGCTGCCCAGACCGCCTGATAGCCATAACAACAGACGCAGATTGTTCAGGGCCACCCACAGGGGTGGCCCTTGTTGTTTGGAGCAACCAGACACCCGACTGGCCCGGCATGAGCCTGCACTGCCGTTCAAGGGACGGGCATATCCCCATCAAGATCCCACTTTTCATATGGACTTTTGGTAAAAGCCCCCCGCTGGCGCTATCTTGTTGCTCCCCCTTGTCAGCATCACAGAGAGCAGATGAAGATCGTCGCCGTCACCGCTTGCCCGACCGGTATCGCCCATACCTATATGGCTGCCGATGCCCTGCAAAAAGCCGCCACTGGGCTGGGACTCAAGATCAAGGTCGAGACTCAGGGCGCCATGGGCATGGAGAACATGCTGACCGCCCGCGATATTGCCAGCGCCGACCTGGTGTTGATTGCCTCCGATATCGAGATTGAGCAGAAAGAGCGCTTCCTCGGCTGCACCATCCATCAGGTGAGACTGGAAACCGTGCTGCTGGATGCCAACGCCGTACTCAAGGCCCTGCCGATCCCGGCCTGATGCTGACCCGCGAAATCACCTTCTACTGCCAGCAGGGGTTGAGCATCACCCAGGCCAAGCAGTTGAACCGGCTGGCGGGGATGTTCAAATCCACCATCCGCTGTGCCAACCTCACCCGGCGCCAGACCGTTGCCGCCAGCAACCAGCTCTCCCTGTTGACCCTCGCCACCCAGCCCGGCGATCTCTGCCAGTTGCAGATTGAAGGGTGCGATGCCGAGCTCGCCCACATGGCCTTCACCTGCTGGTGCGGGGAGCTGGGTCAACCGCTGGTGCGCCCGCGCACCGCCGCGCTGGCGGAGTTGCGACTGGCCAACGTCCTGCCCGACTACCATTTTGCCCTGCGCCAGCTGGCCCATAGCCCCAAACCGCTGAGCAAGGCAGAGGCCCTCGAGCATCTGATCGATCTGCTGCCCGCCGAGCTGATCACCGGCCGCGCCACACTGACCGCCGCGGTAGAGCGGCGCGAGCAGGTCTCGGCCACCATCATCCGCCCCGGCCTTGCCATGCCCCATGTATTGAGCGAAGGGATCAGCCAGCCAGCGCTGACCCTGCTTAGCTGCAAGGAGCCCATTGAGTGGGGCTCTCAAATCGGGCCGGTGCAGACCATTATTCTGCTGGCGGTGCCGGTTGGCAGCGGACGGGAGACCCTGCGCCCCCTCACCCGACTGGCGCAGGCGATGATCGACGATGTGGTCAGCCACGCCCTGCTGTTGGCGGGCTCGACCCCCGCCCGTCAGGCTATCGTGATCGAGAGCCTGCTGAGCTAGGCGAATTGGCTCCGGGCACTGCTTGTTGTGACGCCACAGCCATTCATCCTGCCCTCAGCACCCTGTGGTACACTCGCTGCCATCGTCTGTTTGAAGTGTGTATCCGATGAAATCTCCCCGCTCCCGTCTCTCTGTCAGCCGTGCGCCGCGCGATAACGCCCCGCGCACGGCGGCCAAACCAGCCGCCCCCCGCCATGCAT
>NZ_CAWNZT010000076.1:0-3565 GCF_963878965.1 Aeromonas sp. HMWF015
GCCTGCAGGGTCTCATCTTCGCTATCCATCGCCGCCAGAATCGCCTGATTGCAAGCCCGCTCTGCCAGCTTGGCCGGACTCTGTTTGGCATCTCCTATTTCGGCGATAAGGGGCCGATAACTGACGGCTGCCGAGCAATACATGGTGCGAAATTTGGGCAGTTGCCAACTGCTGTCATCCTGCCGGGTCAAGTCATCGCACAGCTTGTGAAACAGGGCGGACGCCTTGACCGTGCACTGGCTAAAACGCCGAACATCCTGCTGGTAGGGACGACAAACGCTCGGCTGCTGGATCTGCCACAGCTGAAAAGAGAACGGGACCGACTCCCCCTCATACTGCACCACCAGCGTCTTGGCCTCAGTGCCATAGATATCCGCAACCTGCTGCTGTACCAGATTGAGATAAGCCGAAAAAAGATAGGAAACCGGATCCATCACCACCTCCCTGTGGTTGTCACTGCCGGGCTTTATTACCGAAAACCGGGGCGATTTTCAAACGAGTAACAGGCGACAACAGCTTACTGATTTGGTTGGAAAAAATGATACTCTTCTCGCCACCCACATGTACAACGTTCAAGGCTAAAGTGCGATGCAACAATGCGGTATTTATGAACAGCTCATTACTCAACTGCTGACATCTCGACTCGACCGCGAGCGCTTTTACGTGGGGGAACGCCAACTTGAGCCTGCCGAAGCGGCAGTTTGGTTATCCAGATTTCTGAGCCGGGTTTTGGAATATGCGGTGGGCTCGGTAACTGGAGAGGATCAGCTGCAACGGCAGATTGAGCTGGCTAACCAGTTATTGCTTTGGCTAAAGGATCGCACCCAAGACCCAGACTTTATTGGCGAGAACCTCATCGATAGTCAGGGAAAAATTCTGACAGCACTCTACCAGTTGGATAACCCCATCTCCGCCAATTTAAAGCAATATGCCGAGGATATTTTCCCTCTGACAGGTCTCACTCAGAGCGAACTGTTTTGTGGCAGCAATGCGGGTTTGTCGATGGAGTCGGAGATTAAACGGGAAATTTTATCGGCAGATAGCATCTGCTGGCTGGTCTCATTTATCAAATGGGCAGGAATCCGGATTTTCCGTCATGAGCTGGAAGAGTTCACTCGCAGCGGCCGCCAATTAAAAGTAATTACTACCTCTTATATGGGGGCGACCGATGCCAAGGCAGTTGAATTTTTAGCCAACCTCCCAAATACCGAAGTTAAACTCAGCTATAACACCCAGCGCGAGCGGTTGCATGCCAAGAGCTATCTCTTTTGCCGAAATACCGGCTTTCATACCGGCTATATAGGTTCCTCCAATCTCTCTCACTCTGCCCTCACCAGCGGCTTGGAGTGGAACCTAAAAATCACCTCGCAAGAGATCCCTCATATTATCGAGAAATCCCTGAGTACCTTTGAAACCTATTGGGAATCCGATGATTTTGAGCTGTTTGATGGCAAGCTCGAAAGCCGTACAAAATTGCAGCATGCACTGCAAGAGGCCCGTGGGGATGGGGACAAAAATAGCCCTGCCTATTTTTTTGATATCACGCCGTTTCCCCATCAACTGGAGATCCTTGAACAATTGGCGATGGAGCGCGCTTTACACCAGCGCTTCCGTAACTTGGTGGTTGCGGCCACCGGTACAGGGAAAACCCTGATCTCCGCTTTTGATTTTGCGCGTTTTCTGAAAACCAAACCCGACGCCAAGTTCCTGTTTGTCGCCCACAAAGAGGAGATCTTGCGCCAAGCATTAGCCTCGTACCGCGGTGTGCTCAAGCAATCCAATTTTGGCGAACTCTTAGTCGGCGGCGCCGTGCCAACCCACTACCGTCAACTATTTGCCTCGGTGCAATCCTTGAATAACCAGCTGGCTAATTTACGTCTTAGCCCAGATTATTTCGATTACATCGTCATTGATGAGGTTCACCATATTGCGGCGGCCAGTTATCGCGGTCTGCTCGCCGCCTTTGAACCTCACATTCTGTTGGGATTAACCGCAACGCCAGAGCGCCATGATGGCGGTGATATTCTTGCCGACTTTTGTGGTGTCATCGCAGCAGAGATCCGCTTGCCCGAGGCCATCAATCGTCGCCATCTCTGTCCGTTCCAATATTTTGGTATCGATGATGATACTGACTTGCGCCAAGTGGCTTGGAAAAATGGCCGTTATGACATCACTGAACTCACCAATATCTATACCCACAATCAGCAGCGGGTACAGAAAATAGTCAAGAGCCTCAATGAGATCGTCACCGATATTACCAAGATCAAAGCGCTGGCATTTTGTGTGAGCCGTGAACATGCCGACTTTATGTGCAAGGCATTTTTATTGAAGGGCATCAAGGCTGACATCCTCACCAGCGATAATCGAGACGAGCGGCATAGTAAACAACAAGATTTGCGCACTGGGGTTATCAATATTCTCTGCGTGGTGGACATCTTCAACGAAGGGGTTGATATCCCGGAAGTCGATACCTTGCTGTTTTTACGACCAACGGAAAGCCTCACTATCTTCTTGCAGCAATTAGGGCGCGGCCTGCGGCTGGCGAGCGATAAAGAGTGCTGCACCGTGTTGGACTTTGTTGGCAATGCCCATGCGGAGTATGACTTTGCCCAAAAATTCCGCGCACTGGTGGGTAAAACTAATAAGGCGATCAGCCACGAGATCAAACAGGGCTTCCCTCACGCCCCCTTGGGCTGCCGCATCGAACTCTCAAAACAGACCCAAGAGTTAATTCTGAGCAATATCAAAAAGGCGACCCTCAATACCTCACGCCTAATGGGCCTGATCCGCCGTTTCTCACTGGATTGTGATTTACCGCTGACGCTGGCGAACTTTTTGAAGTTCTACCCTCACATCAGCCTTGAGGAGATCTACAAGCGCGGTAACTGGAGCGCCTTGGTCAAACAGGCTAGCAACCATACCATTTCTGAAATGAGCGATGAGAAGCTGTCGACCCTCTACACCCGGGCCATCAAAACCCGGCTATTGGGCTGCGATGCGCTCCATTACTTGAAATTCTTACAAACCTTGGTGGAAAACGCCTTTACCTTAACGGCCGAACACGATGAACGTATGGCCTTGATGTGCCATTACGACTTCTGGCAACAGAGCGGCCCCACTGCTGGCTTTAGCTCCTTGGCGCACAGCCTGAAACAACTCAATCAACCAGAGTTAAGGGCCGAGCTGGCAGATCTGTTACCCATGCTGATCAACCGGGTGCAGCACGAACAAAGCGCCATGCCAAGCCTTCCCGGTAATCCGCTGCAACTGCATGCTCGCTATGCCAGAGAGCAGGTGCTGGTTGGCTTTGGCGCGAC
The DNA here is from genome assembly GCF_963878965.1 of Aeromonas sp. HMWF015. Classification (NCBI taxonomy): domain Bacteria; kingdom Pseudomonadati; phylum Pseudomonadota; class Gammaproteobacteria; order Aeromonadales; family Aeromonadaceae; genus Aeromonas; species Aeromonas sp. HMWF015. The sequence goes on from NZ_CAWNZT010000076.1 coordinate 3,318, forward strand.
CACCTTCGCGCAGCAACCCACGGCTCGCGAAGGGGTCTATGTCATTGCAGAGCAACATATCGAGTTGCTGTTCGTGACCTTGAACAAAACGGAACAGCACTTCTCCCCCACTACCCGTTATCACGACTACGCCATCAACGAGTCGCTGTTTCATTGGCAGAGCCAAAACAGCGCTCGCCCAGAACGGGGTAAAGGGCTGAGTTACATAAACTACAGAGCAGAAGGTAAGCGCTTGTTTCTGTTCGTCC
>NZ_CAWNZT010000077.1:0-16226 GCF_963878965.1 Aeromonas sp. HMWF015
GGGTGGAGGGGAGATAGCGGGATGCGCCAAGATTCAGCAGCCTGGGGCTACCTTGTTCCATCACGGCCACGGCACAGTTGGAGGTGCCGTAATCAAATCCGATAAACATGGGTGCCAGACTCCTGAATAAAAAAGGGCAGGTAGCCTACCTGATGACGTCGGGTCTCACAACCCGGCTCCCCGGATATTGAGGGCGCAGGGGAAAATACACAGGGGGGAGCATGTCGGTGTGGAAAACAGAGGGAATGGCTCCCTCTGTCGTTCATGGCTACGGGTGCGAGAGGATTATTCCACTTCGTTGTCGCAGCGGCCCTGGCTCTCGATGGCGCGGATATTGCCGAGGGTGGTATCGGCGATGGCGTGCAGCGCCTCGCGGGTCAGGAACGCCTGATGGCCGGTGAACAGCACGTTGTGGCAGGCAGACAGGCGGCGGAACACGTCATCGGTGATCACCTCGTTGGACTTGTCGGAGAAGAAGAGATCCTCTTCCTCTTCGTAGACGTCCAGCCCCAGTGCGCCGATACGGGAGGTCTTGAGCGCCTCGATGGCGGCGTTGGAGTCGAGCAGGCCGCCACGGCTGGTGTTGATGATCATCACCCCGTCCTTCATCTTGGCAAATGCCTCCTTGTTCAACAGGTGGTAGTTCTCTTTGAACAGCGGGCAGTGCAGGCTGATGATGTCGGACTGGCGGAACAAGGTATCGAGATCAACGTACTCGGCACCCAGCTCGATGGCTGCCGGATTCTGGTAAGGATCGTTGACCAGCAGGCGAACCCCGAAGCCCTTGAGGATGCGCAGGGCGGCCAGACCGATCTTGCCGGTGCCGATGACGCCAACGGTCTTGCCATGCATGTTGAAGCCGACCAGCCCTTCCAGCGAGAAGTTGGCGTCGCGGGTGCGCTGATAAGCCTTATGGATGCGGCGGTTGAGGCACATCATCATGCCGACGGCGTGTTCTGCGGTCGCCTCGGGGGAGTAGGCGGGCACCCGCACCACTTTCAACCCCAGCTCTTTGGCTGCGGCCAGATCCACGTTGTTGTAACCGGCGCAGCGCAGGGCGATCACCTGGGTGCCGTTGGAAGCCAGTTCGGTCAATACCTCGCGGTCGGCATCGTCATTGACGAACAGACACACCACCGGGAAGCCGTGAGCCAGTCGGGCCGTTTTGGCCTCCAGCCGCACATCGAAAAATTCCAGGTCGAAGCCGTACTGGCTGTTGGCCTGGTTGAAATGCTCTTTGTCATAGCTCTTGGTACTGAATACGGCGACTTTCATGGTATGTGCTCCGCAGCGTGTGTGTCGTCAAATTACAACAAAATGGGGCGGCTATCACCGGACAAACCGGCTGGTTATTGTCCCCACGGCATAATGGGAACGGCGCTGACTGCACTCTTGTACGAACCATCCACCAGTTTGGTGCTGTAGGTCAGGTAAACCAGTGAATTGCGCTTCTTGTCGTAAAAACGCACCACTTTCTGCTCCTTGAACACCAGCGAGGTGCTGACATCGAACACCTCTTCCCCCGCTTTCAGCTTTTCGGGCAGGGTGATGGGGCCGATCTGGTGGCACGACAGGGAGGCGTGGGAGGGATCTTCCGCCAGTCCCAGCCCGCCTTTGACGCCACCGGTCTTGGGGCGCGCCAGATAGCAGGCGACGCCGTCGATGCGCGGGTCGTCGAACGCCTCCACCAGGATCTTGTGGTTGGGGCCAAACAGCTTGAAGGCGGTACTCACTTCACCGACCGGGTCGGCCTTGTCGGCCAGTGCCGAGCCGGCAAACAGGGCCCCCAGCAGCAGGGGCAGGGCGCGGCGAAGGACGTTATGTCGCGTGTGGTTATGTGTCATGGTCTCTCCTGTTGGCCCGGCATTCCTCAATAGGGAATGCCCAGGCGGCGATAGAGGCTGGCAAGCACCCAGGCGGGGCCTATCAGCAGAAATTGCAGGTCGGCGAGGAAGGAGGAGCGTTTGCCCTCGATCTTGTGGCCGACAAACTGGGCTATCCAGAGCAACACGAACGCTGCCACGGCTGGCCACAACAGCGGCCCCTGCCACTGGTGGCAGATCCACAGTCCCAGCGCGGTCAGCCCCGCCATCCCCGCGAACAGCGAAAACGACAGCTGCAGATAGAACAGCAGCACCGGAATGGCTGCCGCTGCCGTCCAGTTGAGGGGCTCTGGCAAGGGCCCGTGTGGCAGACACCAGAGCAGCGCCAGTGAGCAGAGATAGATTCCCGGCACCGCCAGTTTGTGGATGGCGACGTTGACCGGATGGCGATGGCTCTGGCCATACTCCGTAAACCACTCCTGGATTCCCTTCATGGCACCTCCCTGGCGCACTGTGTTCTTGCTGCCCGACCCTCATGGTCAGGCGCTCGGGATGATTATCCCTGCGGTGGATACTCCCAATATTGGGCCGGAATGGATTTTAGCAACGGGGTCATGTCCGGATTGGGCAGGGCGATGGTGACTCGCTGATCGAGGTTGGCACTGGCGAGCGCTTCGCGGATCTTGGGGTTGTCATTGAAGAACTTCATAAAACTGCCATCGGCATAGGCCCGCTCCAGCCCGGTCTGAATCGCCTTGGCCAGCTTGGGGTATTCGGGGCTGACGAAGAAGAACTGGGCGAAGGGGTAGCGGATCAGCAGATGCTGCTCGATAGCGAGGTTGGGATACTGCGCCACCAGCTCGCTGCGCTCGGCGAAGATCTCCACCAGGGCGCGCGGGAAGAAGTCGATCTTGTCGCCGTCGTTGATAAGGCGAAACAGGCTGCTGTATCGGCCGGAGAAGGTCGGGATGCCTGCATTTTCCAGAATTTTGTTATCGGCCCAACCGACCCCTTGCGCCGCCTTCAGCTGTTTGAGGTCGGCCAGGGTATTGATCTGGTTGAACTTCTCCTGAGCGTCCGCGTGGATGAACGACAGCCGCAATCCTTCCAGCCCGCGAAACAGCGGAATGGGGACGGCAATCAGGGAGGATTCGAGTGCGCTGGAGGTGCCCATCCAGAAGACGTTGATGGTCTTGCCCTTGCTCAGCTGCTGCTGGAGGGTGAACTGGTTGAGGTCGAGTTCGACAGGCTGGATGCGAAAGGGTTGCCCGGAGCGGGTCAGGGCCAGTTCCAGCAGCTTGTACTGGTACTCCTGGTCAAGATTGTTGACGGGACGGCTGGGGACCTTGACCGTCAGAACCTGTGCTTGTGCCAGCAGTGGCAGGCACAAACACAGCTTGATGAGCCATTTCACTCTCTGTTCTCCTGTAGATTCCGGAAGGTGTCCGGAGTCTAACAGAACTTGTCACCATCTTGCTGCGAGGCGTTGTGCAAGGTTTGAGCGCGGAGCCCTGCCTTGCTGGCGTCTGTTGCACCAGAATGGTGACGGTTCCTCGAAGAATCAGGCGACGCGACGGAACACGTGGGTATCGTTAAATTCCTTGGTGCTCTGGCATTCGACGCAGAAACGGGATTCCGGACGGGCATGCAGCCGCTTGAGGGAGATCTCGTCACCGCAAGATTCGCAGTAACCAAAATCCCCTTCGCTGATGCGCTTCAATGCGCCCCGCAGCTTACGCAGGTGCAGCTTGTCGTGCTCGATGCGGTTCAGCTCCAGACGGCGGGCTTCCTCGATACTGGCACGGTCAATTTCATCAGCCATCTCGTTGGTGTCGGTGGCGATGGCCTGGCTGGCCTGGGAGTTCAGGCGCTCTTCGAGCTCGACGATCTGTCGCTCGATCTGCCCCTTGTAAAAGGCCAGTTGGTCTTCAGTCATGAAATCACACATACGATTAACTACCAGTCAGTTTACTAACCCAATTATCCCTGTTTATGGGGGCTGTCTGCCTACAGACCAAGCCCTTGTATCCCGATTTGCACCTGTTTCATGCAAGAGAGTGCAAATCAGGGCGGGCCTTGTACCAAAAAAATGCAGCCAAGCAAAGCAAATAGGATAAGGATTGTGCGCCCTTGCAAAAAAATGGTCCGTTCCTGTGGGGGATTGGTCGGGATCTGGCGTCCGCTTCACCCTCTGTTGGCATCGCCTTTGCAACGATGAGAGGGGGGCTTCGTACGGATTTGAGTGTTTAGTATTTGGTGCCGCCTTGGTCATTATATGCGCCGTTATTTATAGTTTTTTAAACACGCCCGCTTGACATTGCCCTTGATGGCGGGCTTTTATGGTGATGTTGATTACAATTTTATAACAAGGGTGTTCCATATATTAGACACCCTTGCCAATGGCAACCGTAAAGTCGGGGTTTAACATGGACAGTATCAAAGGCTGGATGGAGAGCAATCGCATCACGGAAGTGGAGTGCCTGTTCCCGGATTTCACCGGCAACGCCCGGGGCAAGATCATCCCAGCCAACAAGTTTTTGCGCGAAGGGGGCATGCGTCTGCCCGAGGTGATTTTCACCCAGACGGTGACCGGTGAATATCCGGATGACGACAGCATGATCGACCCGCTGGAGCGGGACATGCAGCTCTATCCTGACCCCAACACCATCCGTTTTGTCCCCTGGGCGCTGGAGCCCACTGCACAGGTGATCCACGACTGTTTCGATGTCAACGGCAAGCTGATCGACATCGCGCCGCGCTCCGTGCTGCGTCGGGTTCTGTCATTTTACGAGAAGCAGGGCTGGAAGCCGGTGGTGGCGCCTGAGCTGGAATTCTATCTGGTCACCCGCAACGAAGACCCCGATTATCCGCTGGTGCCGCCGGTCGGTCGCAACGGCCGCCCTGAGACCGCCCGCCAGTCGTTCAGTATCGATGCGGTCAACGAGTTCGACCCCATTTTTGAAGACATGTATGACTACTGCGAGGCGCAGGAGCTGGAGGTGGATACCCTGATCCACGAGTCGGGCGCCGCCCAGATGGAGATCAACTTCCTGCATGGTGATGCCATCGATCTGGCGGATCAGGTGTTCCTGTTCAAGCGCACCATGCGTGAAGCCGCTCACCGCCACGGCATCTATGCCACCTTCATGGCCAAGCCGATGAGCGACGAACCGGGCTCGGCCATGCACATCCACCAGAGTCTGGAAGATGTGAATGGCCACAACCTGTTCGGTACCCCGAACGGCGGCAACAGCGAACAGTTCATGCACTTCATCGCCGGTTTGCAGAAATACACCCCGGCGGTGACCGCCCTGCTGGCCCCCAACGTCAACTCCTACCGCCGCCTCACCTTTGGCGAGAGCGCGCCACGCAACGTCCAGTGGGGTGTCGAGAACCGCACCTGCGGCCTGCGGGTGCCCTTCTCCGACCCCAGTGCCCGCCGGGTGGAGAACCGCTTCGCCGGTGCCGATGCCAATCCCTATCTGGCGCTGGCCGCCACTCTGGCCTGTGGCTATCTCGGCATGATGGAGAAGCTGGAGCCGCTGCCGGAGATGAAGTCGAGCGCCTATGACCTGCCCTACAGCCTGCCCCGCTCGCTGGAGGAGGCACTCAGCCATCTCGAACAGTGCGAGCCCATCAAGGAGATGCTGGGGGAGCGCTTCACCCGCGCCTTCGTCGCGGTCAAACGCAAAGAGTACGAGACCTACTTCGGGGTGATCAGTCGCTGGGAGCGGGAGTTCCTGCTGCTGAACGTTTGATCCCCCTGTAACGGGGAGGCCGGAGTCGGCCTCCCCGGCCCCTGTATCGAAGAGACCTGAACGCGAGTCAGGTGGCGGTAGCCACCTGTGAGTGGTTGTGGCTGCGAGCATGCAAGCCCGCCTGACTACCCACCTGACTGTTTGACGACTGAATCTTGCCAAATCGAAGGAACCGAGGAGCAACAAATGCAGCAGACAACCCGTGAGTGGCAACAGCTGGATGCCAGCCACCACCTGCACCCCTTTACCGACTTTCAGGCCCTGAACAAGAAGGGTTCGCGCATTATTACCAAAGCCAGCGGCGTCTATCTGGAAGACTCCGAGGGCAAACGCATTCTCGACGGCATGGCGGGCCTGTGGTGCGTCAATATGGGCTATGGCCGCCAGGAGCTGGTGGATGCCGCTACCCGCCAGATGCAGCAGTTGCCCTACTACAACCTCTTCTTCCAGACCGCTCATCCGCCGGTGATCGAGCTGGCGACTCTGCTGGCCGAGGTGACGCCAGCCCATCTCAACCACGTCTTCTTCACCGGCTCCGGCTCCGAGTGCAACGACACCGTGCTGCGGATGGTGCGCCACTACTGGGCCAGCAAGGGTCAGCCTGACAAACAGGTGATCATCAGTCGCCATAACGCCTATCACGGCTCCACCGTGGCAGGGGCGAGTCTGGGTGGCATGAAGGGGATGCATGCCCAGGGTGGTCTGCCCATTCCCGGCATAGTGCACATCGATCAGCCCTACCACTTCGGTGAGGGGCAGGGGATGAGCGCCCACGAGTTCGGGCTGGAGCGGGCCCGTCAGCTGGAGCAGAAGATTCTGGAGCTGGGGGTGGACAAGGTGGCTGCCTTTATCGGCGAGCCGATCCAGGGGGCGGGCGGCGTCATCATTCCGCCTGACAGCTACTGGCCGGAGATCCAGCGCATCTGCGATCACTACGGCATTCTGCTCATCGCCGACGAGGTGATCTGCGGCTTTGGCCGCACCGGCCACTGGTTTGCCAGCGAAGGGTTTGGCATCAAGCCGGACCTGATGTGTCTGGCCAAGGGGATCACCTCCGGTTATCTGCCGCTCGGCGCAGTGATGGTCAGTGACCGGGTTGCCAAGGGGTTGGTGGAGGAGGGGGGGGAGTTCAACCACGGCTTCACCTACTCGGGCCATCCGGTCTCTTGTGCCGTGGCGGTGGCCAATATCCAGCTTATGCAGAAAGAGAGCATAGTTAAGCGAGTGCATGATACTATCGGCCCCTATTTGCAGCGCCGCTGGGCGGAGCTGGCCGATCATCCGCTGGTGGGAGAAACCCGAGGCAAAGGATTGGTCGCCGCGCTGGAAATCGTTGAGGACAAGCAGACCAACCGGCGTTTCCCGGCTCAGGCAAATGCGGGGATGACTTGCCGGGAGTTCTGCTTTAACAATGGCTTGGTGATGAGGGCGGTAGGCGATACCATGATCATATCGCCCCCCTTGGTCATCACCGAGGAACAGGTTGATGAATTGGTCGATCTGGCCAGGCGCAGTCTGGATCTGACAGCCGCAAAGCTGAAGGGTTGAGGCAGGTCGGGCAGGTTGGCATGCGCATACAATTTGCTTAGGAGACAAGGATGATGTCTTTCAAAACAGGAGTGATCGCTGCCTCTGTGGCTCTGGTCATGGCAAGTGCCGGAGCAATGGCTGAAGAGAAGGTGCTGCACGTCTACAACTGGAGCGACTACATAGCGCCGGATACCCTGGATAACTTCCAGAAGGAGACGGGGATCAAGGTGGTCTATGACGTGTTCGACAGTAACGAGGTACTGGAAGCCAAGTTGCTGGCGGGTAGTTCGGGCTACGACATCGTGGTGCCATCCAACCCCTTCCTGGCCAAGCAGATCAAGGCGGGCGTGTTCCAGAAACTGGACAAGTCCAAGCTCTCCAACTGGCAAAACATGGATGTCGACCTGCTCAAGGCGCTCGAGCCGAGCGATCCGGGCAACCAGTACTCCATCCCCTATCTGTGGGGCACCATCGGCTATGCCTACAATGCCGAGAAGGTGAAAGCCGTGCTGGGGGCTGATGCCCCGGTCAACTCCTGGGATCTGGTGTTCAAGCCGGAGAACATGGCCAAGTTGAAAGAGTGTGGCGTCTCCTTCCTCGATTCACCGACCGAAATGCTGCCGGCTGCCCTGCAATATCTGGGCTTCAAACCGGATAGCCAGAAACCGGCCGAGCTGAAGAAGGCTGAGGAGCTGTTCCTCTCCATCCGTCCCTATACCGCCTATTTCCACTCCTCCAAGTACATCTCGGATCTGGCCAACGGCAACCTCTGCGTCGCGGTCGGTTACTCCGGTGACTTGCAGCAGTCCAAGGCGCGGGCAGCCGAGGCCAAGAATGGCGTCGCGCTCACCTACACCATTCCGAAAGAGGGGGCAGGCAGCTTCTTTGACATGATCGCCATTCCGGCGGATGCCAAGAACGTCGAGGCGGCCCACACCTTCATCAACTACCTGATGAAGCCGGAGGTGATCGCCAATATCACCAACGTGGTGCAGTTCCCGAACGGCAACAAGGCGGCGACCCCGCTGGTGGATGAGGCGATCCGCACCGATCCGGGTATCTACCCTGATGCGGCTACCCTGCAGAAGATCTACACCTTCCCGGATCTGCCGGCCAAGGTGCAGCGTCTGATGACCCGCAGCTGGACCAAGATCAAGTCCGGCAAGTAAGTAACGAATGCCCCTCCCGGTCCGCAGTTCGGCCGGGAGGGTAGTGATGCCATCCATCCGGATGGGCCGCGCGAATGGATGCGCAGACGGTCAACCACTGAAACAGGAGAACTGACACCGTGAATACAACCAGATTGCTAACCGTAGCGCTGACCATGGGATTGGCGAATGTGGCCCAGGCTGCTCCTGTGCTGCACTTCTACAACTGGTCTGACTATATCGGCGAGACCACTCTCAGCGATTTCCAGCAGGCGACCGGGATCAAGACTGTCTATGACGTGTTTGACTCCAACGAGACCCTGGAAGGCAAGTTGCTGACGGGGCGGACCGGTTACGATTTGGTGGTGCCCTCCAATAATTTCCTGGCCAAGCAGATCAAGGCGGGAGCCTTCCAGAAACTGGATAAATCCCTGCTGCCCAATCTGGCCAACCTGGATCCCGTGCTGCTCAAGCAGCTCGACAAGGTGGATCCGGGTCATCAGTACGCGGTGCCCTATCTGTGGGGGACCAACGGCATCGGCTACAACGTCGACAAAATCAAGGCGGTGCTGGGAGTCGACAAGATTGACTCCTGGGCCACCATCTTCGAACCGGAAAACATGGCGAAACTCTCTCGCTGCGGCGTCGCCTTCCTCGACTCTGCCGACGAGATGATCCCTGCTGCCCTCAACTACCTCGGGCTCGATCCCAACAGTCATGCGACGGGGGATATCAAGCAGGCCGAGGCGCTGCTGCTCAAGGTGCGGCCCTATGTGGCCTACTTCCACTCCTCCAAATACATCGGCGATCTCGCCAATGGCGACATCTGCGTGGCGGCCGGTTTTTCCGGCGACATCCTGCAAGCCGCTGCCCGCGCCGATGAAGCTGGCAAGGGAGTGAAAATTGCCTACAGCATTCCGAAAGAGGGGGGCAATCTCTGGTTCGACATGATGGCGATCCCGTCCGATGCCACCAACGTCAAAGAGGCGCACGCTCTCATCAACTACGTCCTGCAGCCCGAAGTGATCGCCAAGGTCAGCGACTATGTGGGCTACGCGAATCCCAACTCAAGGGCGGGCGAGTTTATGGATGAGGCGGTGCGCAACAACGAGGAGGTTTATCCCCCTCAGGCCGTGCTGGAGCGACTCTATGTGCAGGAAGCACATCCCCGCTCGGTACAGCGTCTAATCACCCGGAGTTGGACCAAGATCAAGTCCGGTACCTAACCTTGGTGCCCGTTCGGGGGCGCCAAATCGCTTTTATGGATCGGCCGCAAGGCCGGTATCACGTTGGGGAGTTTGGTAATGGCGATAGCCTCCAGTGCCTACAAGAAAGCCCTCGAGGGCAGTCAGCAGCGCAAAGAAGTGCTGGTGAAAATTGATCGGGTAAGCAAGCAGTTCGACGAAACGCTGGCGGTCGATAACGTATCTCTCAATATTCACAAGGGGGAGATTTTCGCCCTGCTCGGCGGATCCGGTTCCGGCAAATCGACCCTGCTGCGGATGCTGGCCGGTTTCGAGCGCCCGACCGAGGGGCGGCTGTTCCTCGACGGGGTCGACATCACCGACATGCCCCCCTATGAACGCCCCATCAACATGATGTTCCAGTCCTACGCCCTGTTCCCCCATATGACGGTGGCCCAAAACATCGCCTTTGGCCTCAAGCAGGATGGCCTGCCCAAGGCCGAGATCGATGCCCGGGTAGAAGAGATGCTCAAGCTGGTACAGATGACCCAGTATGCCCGTCGCAAGCCGCATCAGCTCTCCGGTGGCCAGCGCCAGCGGGTGGCGTTGGCTCGTTCGCTGGCCAAGCGTCCCAAGTTGCTGCTGCTGGATGAACCCATGGGGGCGCTCGACAAGAAGCTGCGATCCAAGATGCAGCTGGAGCTGGTGGAGATCATCGAGCGGGTCGGGGTGACCTGTGTCATGGTGACCCATGATCAGGAAGAGGCCATGACCATGGCGGAGCGGATCGCCATCATGCACCTCGGCTGCATCGAGCAGATCGGCAGCCCGATGGATATCTACGAGACTCCGGCCAGTCGGCTGGTGTGCGAGTTTATCGGCAACGTCAACCTGTTCGACGGCCTGCTGGTGGAGGATGAACAGGACCACGCCACCATCGCCTGCGCCGATCTGGAGCAGCCCATCTATGTGGGCCACGGCATCAGCTCCCGCGCCGAGAACAAGAAGGTGACCTACGCCCTGCGGCCGGAAAAACTGCTGATGAGTCTGCAAAAACCGGAGGAGATCGAGCACCCGGACTTCAACTGGACCAAGGGTGAGGTCTATGACATCGCCTATCTGGGCGGTCACTCGGTTTATCACATCCAGCTGCCCTCGGGCAAAATCGTTCAGGCTTTCATCGCCAATGCCGAACGCCACGGCAAGCGGCCAACCTGGGATGACCAGGTGTTCCTCTACTGGGAAGATGACAGCGGCGTGGTGCTGCAATCATGAAGTTCTTGCAACGACTGAAGCGGGTCGGGGGGCGCCGACTGGTGATCGGCATCCCCTTCTTCTGGCTGTTCCTCTTCTTCCTGCTGCCCTTCGTCATCGTGGTGAAGATCAGTTTTGCGGAAGCGGATGTGGCGATCCCGCCCTACACCGACGTGGTGAGCTGGGCCGACAATCAGCTCACCATACTGCTCAATATGGGCAACTACCTGCTGCTGCAGGAGGATGAGCTCTATATCGCGGCCTATCTGGGCTCCCTCAAGATGGCCTTCGTCAGCACTTTGCTCTGCCTGCTGATTGGTTATCCGATGGCCTACTCCATCGCTCGAGCCAACAAGGAGACCCAGACCGTTCTGCTGCTGCTGATCATGATGCCGACCTGGACCGCCATTCTGATCCGGGTCTATGCGTGGATGGGGATCCTCAGCAACAACGGCCTGCTCAACAGCGTCTTGCTGGGGATCGGGGTGATCGACGAACCGCTGCAGATCCTCAACACCAACCTGGCGGTCTATATCGGCATCGTTTACTCCTACCTGCCCTTCATGGTGCTGCCGCTCTACGCCAATCTGGTCAAGCATGACCAGAGCCTGCTGGAGGCGGCCTCCGATCTCGGTGCCCGCAACCTGACTCGCTTCTGGCAGATCACGGTGCCGCTCTCCAAGAACGGCATCATCGCCGGCTGCATGCTGGTGTTTATTCCTGTGGTGGGGGAGTTCGTTATTCCGGAAATGCTGGGCGGCCCGGAGACCCTGATGATCGGTAAGGTGCTATGGCAGGAGTTCTTCAACAACCGCGACTGGCCGGTCGCCTCTGCGCTGGCGGTGGTGATGCTGGCGGTGCTGATCATTCCGATCATCCTCTTCAACCGTAACCAGGCCAAAGAGCTGGAGGGCAAGGCATGATGAGACGTTTCGGTTTTGCCAAGCTGATGCTGTGGCTGGGGCTGCTGTTTATCTACCTGCCCATGATCATCATGGTGGTCTACTCCTTCAACGCCTCCAAGCTGGTGACGGTGTGGGGCGGTTGGTCACTCAAGTGGTACTTCGGCCTGCTCGACAACAAGCAGCTGATTGGATCCGTGTTCCGCTCGCTGGAGATCGCCTTCTACACCGCGATCGCCGCGGTGGCGCTGGGGACGGTGGCGGCCTTCGTGCTGACCCGTATTCCCCACTTCCGTGGTCGCACCCTGTTCGGCGGCATGGTGACGGCGCCGCTGGTGATGCCCGAGGTGATCACCGGTCTCTCGCTGCTGCTGCTGTTCGTTGCCATGGCCCAGCTGGTGGGCTGGCCCGCCGAGCGGGGCATGCTGACCATCTGGATCGCCCACACCACCTTCTGTACCGCCTACGTGGCGATCGTGGTGTCGGCGCGGTTGCGGGAGCTGGATCTCTCCATCGAGGAGGCGGCCATGGATCTTGGCGCCAAGCCGTGGAAGGTGTTCTTCCTGATCACCATCCCGATGATCGCCCCCTCGCTGGCCGCAGGCGGCATGATGTCGTTCGCCCTGTCGCTGGATGATCTGGTGCTGGCGAGCTTCGTCTCCGGCCCGGGCTCCACTACCTTGCCGATGGAGGTCTTTTCGGCGGTACGGCTCGGGGTGAAACCCGAGATCAACGCGGTGGCCAGCCTGATCCTGTTGTCGGTATCGCTCTTTACCTTCGGCAGCTGGTATCTGATGGCCAGGGCGGAGAAGCGCCGTCGTGCCGAGATCGCCATGACCACCCAGATGCAGGCCGTCGTCTGACGGCATGATAAGATCCGCCTACTCTCGTCAACCTGGAGGATGAGTATGCGGATCTCCCTTTTTAGCGGTCGTGGCACCGAGCTGGTGCCCGGCCTCACCAGCGCCATTCACAAGCAACCGATCTCTGCACCAGTTCGCTGTACCTTTGCTGGTCTGGAAGGGGATGAACAGTGTGACCTGCGCCACCACGGTGGCCCGGATCGGGCGCTCCACTACTATCCTGCCGATCACTATCTCTGGTGGCAGACCTGGCAAACCGCACTGGGCTTGCCTGCGCCACGCACTCCCTGGCAGCCTGCCGCCTTTGGCGAGAACCTCTCCGGTATCGGGCTGACCGAGGTGCAAGTCTGCATTGGCGATGTCTATCGACTCGGCGAGGCGCTGATCCAGATCAGCCAGCCGAGATCCCCCTGTTTCAAGCTCAACCAGCGCTTTGGCTATGGCCAGATGTCGCAGGTGATGCAACTGAATGGCCGTTGTGGCTGGCTGCTGCGGGTGCTGGAGGAGGGCATGATCGCGCCTGACACGGCCATGGAGCTGGTAGACAGACCCTATCCCGAACTGACGGTGAAGCGCACGGCGGATATCCTGTTCAATCAGGTGCGCAATGAAGCGGATCTACTAATTTTGCTGGAGAATCCTGCTCTCTCCCCCAACTGGCGCCAGCATGCAGCCGACTGGCTGGAGCATGGCACTGTGGCTGACTGGCAGCGCCGTCTGCTGGGGCCGGCATCCCTGCGTCTGGCCTGACGTCCGGTTGCCGGAATGTCACCAGCTGGCTGCATCCCGGTAAACGGGTAAAAGGAGTGCTGAATAGTTGAGCAAATGGCACTTTTTTTCCTGCCAAATGCAAAAAAGGCTTGTGTCGGGTCGGGGCTTTCGGTAAATTCCCGTCCCGCAGACATCGGTGTGTAGCGCAGCTTGGTAGCGCACTTCGTTCGGGACGAAGGGGTCGGAGGTTCGAATCCTCTCACACCGACCAAATTTGAAAAGGCCGCTCAATAGAGCGGCATTTTTGCATTTATCCTTCCTGTTTTCCCGATTTTCTTTAGCTGCTGACCTGTTACCTGGCCAAGTGATCTGACTTGCAGTATGCAGGGTCGAAGCAAGACCACAGACATTAAAAGGGCCACCGCTCGGTGGCCCATCGGTGGAGTCTGATCCTGACTCCGGCACTCTAGATTGTGGCAATCTCGCTATGGGTCTTGTCTATGGTGCCCTCCTTGCGCGCCAGGCGCTTACTCAGATATGCCAGTGCTGATGCCGCAAAGCCTTGAAACTGTGTTGAGGCAGCAAGGCCGCGTGCTTGGGGTACTCACTAATGAAATGTTCTATTCCCTCCATCAGTTGTGCACGTAATGAAATCACGGGCTCATGCCAGGCTTGCAGGCATAAATGGCCGGGGATCAACTGCTCCTGATAATCTTCCAGCAGCTGCTCTGGCCAGGGTTCTATACCGGAATTGCGTTGCAGCAAATAGTGGGCGGCGGGTTCACGGGCATAAATGAACTGAATTTGGGCCAGATCGCGTTGGCATAGCGTTTGACTGTTGATATTACAGGTCAAATATTTCCCCGTTTTCAGATCCAGAAAGTGACCGCGTTGCCGACAGGGAACGATGCGATACCAAGGCAGGGGGGAGGAGAGAGAATACCCCTCAAGCTCCTGTTCCAACCAGTGGCGACACTCGGGTGTCTGCACCTCGTCGAGCATGGACTCGAGCTGTGTCAACAAGGCTCTGGATGGTTTGATGGCCAGTTTCGCACTCATCGCCTGCAATCCTCCCTCTGCACACAATCCCGACTATCAGTATGGACCTTGTTTGGCCAGAGGGGGTAAGGAATCTAATGATTAAAAGTGGATTAGCCGCGTGGTTTTTATGCACTAACTTGGTTCAACCCACCAGATAGGTACCAGTGCCGAAGGCGATGTGGGTGCCCTCTTCGTTGTGCAACTCCATCCGGGCTACCGCGACCTTGCTACCGGCCCGGATGATGTGGGCGGTGGCGATAAACTCGTTGCCGCGCCCCGGGCGCAGGTAATCCACCCGCAGGTCTATGGTGCCTAGGCGGGCGAAGCGCTCCTTGAGATAACTGGGGGAGAACTCCTCCAGCTCGTCGATGCAGGAGGCGGCGACTATCATGCCGCCCGCCACATCCAGCAGCGTGGCGGTGACGCCGCCGTGCAAGATGTTGTGGAAGGGGTTGCCGATCAGCTTGTTGTCCATCTTGATGCGCAGTTCCACCTTGTCGAAGTCGTAGTGGGTCACCTGCATGCCGATCAGTTTGTTGAAGGGCATCTTCTCGGCAAACAGGTTGGCAATGCCACTGAGCGCCATCTTCTTGAGCATCTGTTTCATTCTCTGATCCCAATCCTTGTTATCAAAGCCGAGTAAAAACTCCAGCCAGTCTGCAACAGTTCCTTAACAGTCGCAATGGCAGGTTTATTGTGGGCGGCGGCTGCTTTAGAATGGCGACCCCAAAGGAGAGCCCATGACCGCGATTGCCGAAACCCTGCCAGATCCTCAGCCAGAGAGTCCGCTTGCCCTGCTGCAGGCGGTCTTCGGCTATCAGCAGTTTCGGCCGGGTCAGCTCGAGATCATCGAGCAGATCGTCGCGGGGCGCGATGCGCTAGTCCTCAAGCCCACCGGTGGCGGCAAGTCGCTCTGCTACCAGATCCCGGCACTGCTGCGGCCCGGGCTCGGTGTGGTGGTCTCTCCCCTTATTTCGCTGATGAAGGATCAGGTCGACAGCCTGCGCGCCAACGGTGTAGCGGCGGTCTACATCAACTCGGCCCTCAGTCGGGAGGAGATGATCCAGAACTTCGCCGCCATGCGCCGCGGCGAGATCAAGCTGGTCTATGTCTCCCCCGAGCGCTTGCTGCAGCACGAGTTTATGGATCGGCTGGCCGAACTGCCGCTCGGGCTGTTCGCCATCGACGAGGCGCACTGCGTCTCCCAGTGGGGCCACGATTTCCGGCCAGAGTATGCGGCGCTGGGGCGGCTAAAACAGTGGTTCCCACAGGTGCCGGTGGTAGCGCTCACCGCCACCGCAGACGAGGCGACCCGCAGCGACATGCTGCACCGGTTGGAACTCAACGATCCCTTTATTCACACAGCCAGCTTTGATCGCCCCAATATCCGCTACAGCCTGGTGGAGAAGTTCAAGGCGGCCGAGCAGCTGCTGCGTTACGTGCAGAGCCAGAAGGGCAACTGCGGCATCGTCTACTGCTCCAGTCGCAACCGGGTGGAGGAGGTGGCCGAGCGGTTATCCCGCCACGGCTGCAAAGCCGCGCCCTATCATGCTGGGCTGCCGCTCGAGCAGCGTCAGCAGACCCAGGATGCTTTCCTCAAGGATGACATCGAGATAGTGGTGGCGACGGTGGCGTTCGGTATGGGTATCGACAAGCCCAACGTACGCTTCGTGGTGCACTACGACATTCCGAAGAACATTGAATCCTACTATCAGGAGACCGGCCGTGCCGGGCGTGATGGCACTCCCGCCGAGGCGTTGCTGCTCTACGATCCTGCCGACATCGGTCGGGTGCGCCGACTGCTCGACAACATCGAGAATCCCCAGCAGTTGCAGGTGGAGCAGTACAAGCTCAACGTGATGGCGGCGTTTGCCGAGGCGCAAACCTGCCGCCGTCAGGTGCTGCTCAACTACTTCGGCGAGTACAACGACAAGCCGTGCGGCAACTGCGATATCTGCCTCGATCCGCCCAAAAGTTATGACGGCACCGAAGATGCCCAGAAGGCGCTCTCC
>NZ_CAWNZT010000078.1:0-15311 GCF_963878965.1 Aeromonas sp. HMWF015
CGAATACCGCCACCGACCGGAGTAGTCAGCGGGCCCTTGATGGCCACGCAATATTCACGAATGAAATCCAGGGTTTCGGCCGGCAGCCAGGCACCTTCGCCATAGACATGAGTCGATTTCTCGCCGGTATAGATCTCCATCCAGGCGATCTTGCGCTCGCCCTTGTAGGCTTTCTCGACCGCAGCATTCACCACATTCAACATGGCCGGGGTTACGTCAACACCGATGCCATCCCCTTCAATAAACGGAATGATCGGATGGTTGGGAACCTGCAGCTTGCCGTTGGCATCGACTGTGATTTTCTGACCCTGGGTCGGGATTACTACTTTGCTTTCCATCGGCATCTCCTAACTTCCGTTTGTTATCAACTTGTTTGTTGCGCGCGGCCATCTTAGCCCATTCATTTTCATAATAAAACGACAAGAAAGCATGTCAGACCAAAGAGGTAGCCACCCGCTAGTGCGCCGTCACCACGCCTCTCCGACCCCGCCCAGTTATCCCTCCAGCTCGCTGGCCACCGCCTGCGGCTGACTCAAGGAACGATACTGGGAAGGGGTCAAACCGGTCTTCTGTTTGAACACCCGGCAGAAGTAGTTCACGTCACTGTAACCGCAACGACTGGCCACCTCTTCAAGACGAAAGCGGTACTTTTTCAGCATGAATTTGGCCCGATCGATCCGCACCCAACTGATGTAATCGGCAAGGCGCATATGACCCTGCTCGCGGAACAGGTGGGAGAGATGGCTGGCTGAAACGTTGAAGCGGTGGGCAATGGAGTCACGGGTGATGGGACGGTGAAAGTTCTCCTGGATATAGATGCAGATCCCGTGAAAGAGCTCTGCCCCCCGTGGCCGATCCGTGGCGGACTCCAGCAACAGCTGACGGGCACTCGCCAGCAGGGCCTGCAGCAGGTGATCATCGGTGGGGGAGCGACCAGGATCCTCGGTCAGTACGTTCAGCGCCGCCAAAATGTGTTCGATCACATGGCCCGCCCGCGCCATGATGCTGTGCTTTTGCACATCGAAAAAGTCCGGATCTTCACGGCGCTTGCTCACCAGACTGAACCCCAGCTGGCGTTTGCCAAAGAGCAGGCTCAGCACCGAGCAGTCGGTGGTCCAGAGCGGCTTGTTCCAGCCGTTGGGGGGAATATAGAGCGCCTGCCCTGGTAACACGCTGATCTCTCTGACCCCCTCCTCCCTGTCCCAGATCTGGTTGAGATACTCGCCACTAAAGACCAGCTCGAGGCGGGGAAAGTTGACCTGATAGCTGAAACTGGGTGGCACCCCCTGTTCACTGGCAAACCAGATTTGGTCAAATGGAACCTGTTCGCTCAGGGCTCCGTCGAGCAGTTGGCTGAAGATGAGAGACATGGTGATCCTGATCAAGAGAGAGGCAAGCGGTTGCGGCGCGCACGACCGCCCATGTTATAGTCCGGTCCACAGCAGTAATGCCACCCTTTTCTGCACCCGATTTTCTTCAAACTAGACGAGGCGTCCCTTATGAGCAGTAGCGATCTGCCCTCCTTTCTGTTGATGCAAAACCCGATTCAAGGCTATGACTGGGGCAGTCATGACTCCCTCACCACCCTGTTTGGCATCCCCAACCCGCAAGGCAAACCCCAGGCCGAGCTGTGGATGGGCGCCCATCCCAACGGCTGCTCCGAGGTGACGCTGGCGGGCAGTGTGCAAAAGCTCTCTTCGGTGATCGACAGGGCTCCAGCCGCCGCGCTGGGTGAGGCCACCTTCGCCCGTTTTGGCAGCCTGCCGTTCCTGTTCAAGGTGTTGTGTGCCGAGAAGGCTCTCTCCATTCAGGTGCACCCGAGCAAGGCTCAGGCCGAAGCGGGCTTTGCCAAAGAGGAGACCGCAGGCATCGATATCAAGGCGAGCAATCGCAACTACAAGGACCCGAACCATAAGCCGGAGCTGGTTTTTGCCCTCACCCCCTATCAGGCGATGAACGGTTTTCGCGCTATCCCCGCCATTCTGGCACTGTTCGAGCGGGTCAATCTGGCGGCCATCGCCGATCTGACCGCAGCCCTTGCCGCCTGCCAGAATGAAGCGGGCCTGCAGCACTTCTTCCACCAGCTGCTGGTACTGGAAGGGGCGTGCAAGGAGGAGGCGCTGGAAGGGCTGCTAACCTATGCCGCCGCCCATCAGGATGAGGAGACGTTTGCCCTCATCACCAGTCTGGCGGCCCAGTACCCGGGAGATGTGGGCCTATTCTCGCCGCTGCTGCTCAACGTGGTGACGCTTGAGCCCGGTCAGGCGATGTTCCTCGATGCCTGTACCCCGCACGCCTATGTGCGCGGCACGGGTCTCGAGATCATGGCCAACTCCGACAACGTACTGCGCGCCGGCCTCACCCCCAAATACATCGACGTGGCAGAGCTCTTGGACTGCACGCGCTGCTTGCCCAAGCTGGACGACCAGATCCTGCTGGCCCCCCGCTGTGATGGTGCGGTACAGCACTTCGACGTGCCGGTACCTGACTTCACTTTCAGCGTCTACCCGGCTGGCGAGCATCAGCTCACCACTGCCAGCGCCGAGATCCTCTTTGCCATCGATGACACAGTGACCCTCAAGCAGGGCGAACAGTCACTGCGTTTGGAAAAGGGGCAATCAGCCTTTATTCCTGCAGCGACTGGCAATTATCAACTGCTGGCCGAAGGACGGGTCGCCCGCGCCGGCAACAGCTGCTAACGGGCACATCCTGAGGCTATGCCCCATTCGAATATGCACAAGGGCCATCAATGATGGCCCTTGTTTTTTATCCCCATCCATCCCCTTTCATCTCTTCACAACACGGTTGACCATACTCACAGAGTTATCTCCCTCCCAATTAATGACAATAAAATCACTTGAGGCGCCTGCTATTTGCCAACCAGCTCACACTATTGACCCATAACAAATCACACAAATATCCATTCCATCACAGAAAACCCATCATCGACCTAGACACTAAGATAAGATTTCGCACGAACAAAACAAAAGTAAGTGATTGATACTAAATAATTAAATTAATATTCACATCGAATTCAATCATCACGCCAAAACGAGATGAGAATCACAGCTCATTCTTGCCAGCACAAAAATCCAGTAAACGGCACATTTGTCCGATTTCGGCACCGCGCCAACGGGAGAACAATATCCAGGTCAATTGTTCCCCCCATCATGCGGCTCGGCAACGGAGCCAGGAGTGTAATATGTTACCCACCATGACCAACGGCAGACTCATCTGCCTGGAGTTGAAGGCCACCAGCAAGGAGGCTCTGTTCAACGAGATGGCACAGATGCTGGCGCGCGATGGCGCCGTGTCTGATCAACAGCAATTCGTCAAGGATATCTGGGCCCGCGAACAGCTGGACTGCACCGGCTTCGAGCAGGGTGTCGCCCTGCCCCACGCCAAGAGCAAGGCGGTCAGCCGTCCGGCCATTGCCATCGGTGTCAGCCGTCAGGGTATCGAGTACGGCGCCGAAGATGGCAAGCCGACCCAGCTGATCTTCATGATCGCCTCCCCGGATGGCGGCGCCAACCACCACATCGAAGTGCTGGCCGAGCTCTCCACCCGTCTACTGGAGCCGGGCTTTATCGAGCAGATGAAAGCCGCCACCACTGTCGAGCAAGCCCTGACCCTGCTCAAGCAAGGCCCGAAAGCGGAAAAACCGGCGCCAGCTGCCAAACCGGCTGCCACTGCGCCGGTTGAACCCGACGAGCGCACCTTCAAGGATCGCCTCAATACCATGAAGCAGCACCTGCTGTTTGGTACTTCCCACATGATCCCCTTCATCGTGGCGGGCGGTGTGCTGCTCTCCCTGTCGGTGATGATGAGCGGCAAGGGTGCCGTGCCGGAAGCGGGCTTCCTCAAAGACATGGCGACTATGGGTATCGCCGGTCTGACTCTGTTTACTGCCGTACTGGGTGGCTACATCGCCTACTCGCTGGCTGACAAGCCGGGCCTGGCTCCGGGCATGATCGGCTCCTGGATTGCCGTTCAGCACTATCAAACCGGTTTCCTCGGCGCCATTCTGGTGGGCTTTATCGCCGGTTTCGTGGTCAATCAGCTCAAGCGGATCAAGTTGCCTGACTCCATGACCTCGCTTGGTTCCATCTTCATCTATCCGCTGATCGGTACCTTCCTGGTGTGTGGCATCGTGATGTGGGGGATCGGTGCCCCGATCGCCGCCATGATGGAAGGGATGAACCACTGGCTCTCCAGCATGGCGGGCTCAGGTAAAGTGATGCTGGGTGCCATTCTCGGTGGTATGACCGCCTTCGATATGGGCGGCCCGGTCAACAAGGTTGCTACCCTGTTTGCCCAGACTCAGGTCAACACCCAGCCCTGGCTGATGGGCGGCGTCGGTATCGCCATCTGTGTACCGCCGCTCGGTATGGCGCTGGCGACCTTCATGTCTCCGAAGCGTTACAAGAAAGAAGAGCGTGAATCCGGTAAAGCGGCCGCCATCATGGGCATGATCGGTATCAGTGAAGGTGCCATCCCGTTCGCCGCTGCTGACCCCATGCGTGTTATCCCGGCCATCGTCGCAGGCGGCATCGTCGGCAACATCACCGGCTTCATGATGCACAGTATCAACCACGCCCCCTGGGGTGGCTGGATTGTCCTGCCGGTTGTTGAAGGCAAGATGGGCTACATCCTGGGTACCATCCTCGGCGCCCTGACCACCGCCATCATCGTCAACCTGCTGAAGAAACCGGTAAGCGAAGAAGATGACGTGACCACCACCCAAACCAGCTTCGAAGTCATTGAAGCGGAAGGGGAAGCGGACGTACTGGCCATCACTGCCTGCCCGTCTGGCGTGGCCCACACCTTCCTCGCCGCCAAGAGCCTGCAGAAGGCCGCCGCCCAGCAGGGGATCAAGATCAAGGTCGAGACCCAGGGCGCCAACGGCATCATCAACCGCATTACCGCCAAGGATGTCGCCAACGCCCGCTGCGTCATCTTCGCCCACGATGTGGCTATCAAGAACCGCGAGCGCTTCACCAATATCGAGGTCATCGATGTGAAGACCAAGGAGGCGATTCACAATCCGGAAGCACTGTTGGCCCGCACGCTGGGCAACAAGGCAAACGCCGCCTGATAGCCGTCAGACTCCACCTATAACAAGGGGCCCATCACGGGCCCCTTTTCGTTGCCTGCCGAGCAACCGCATATCATCCCACCGACCAAGCCACTGATTTAAAACATATTAACCAGTCACATCACGGATCTTGGCGGGCCGTCACAGAACGGTGACGTGTAAAAAAACAGCAATTGAAGCGCTGGTCAGATCTCGTGTCAAATGGCTCCACCTACTAAACTGGAGCATCACAAAAATGATAAAAATCAATAAATTGGTTCTGGCTGTTACCCTCACCCTCACTGCTAGCCCCTTGCTGGCCGCCCACTGGGCGTGTGGCGACCACGTGCGCTTTGGCCTCCCCTCCGAATCGGATCAGAAGCTCTGCCGTGAAGGGTATGCGGTCGGCTACAACTACGACTACAAGGTTGCGGACTGGGTCTCCTACCGGATGACCGCCCAGAGCGCACAGGGCACAGTGCCCCGCAAGGATGCCTTCGCCGAGGACAGGGAGATCCCGGTCGCCTACCGCGCCACCCTCTCCGACTACAAGGGCTCGGGCTACGACCGTGGCCATCAGGCCCCGGCGGGAGACATGAAATCGAACAAGAACACCATGAAAGAGAGCTTCCTGCTGAGCAACATGACACCGCAGATCGGGGTGCTCAACCAGAAGGCGTGGCGCGTGCTGGAGGACAAGGTGAACAAGTGGGCCGTTTCCCGCAAGGATGTGCAGGTGATCACCGGCCCCATCTTTACCGGCTCTGAAGAGTCCATCGGTCAGGGTGTGGCAATCCCGAGCGCCTACTACAAGATCGTGATGGACCCGGCCAGACTGCAGGCCATTGCCTTTATCATGCCGCAGGAAGAGGTGCCCATCAGCCAGATCGCCGACTACCGGGTCTCGGTGCGTGAGGTGGAAGAGCAAACCCAGCTCAACTTCTTCAGCGATATGCCCGAAGAGCAGCAAGAGACGCTGGAAGCCCGCGTCTCCCCGATGTGGAACTGACCGCGAACACTCACAAACAGATGGATTGAGACGCCATCTGTCTTGCATCGCGATAGAGGGAGGGGCCCGCGCCCCTCGCAGCAGGGGGAATCACGCTCCCCCTGCCCTTTTCAGATGGCTGCTGACCCGTTGCAACCACTGGTTGTGGCATCACCCGACGACCCGCCCCGACTCACAGTTTGCCGCGCCGTTAGCTGCTATATTGCCCCCTCTTTGGCACTAACAGACTGAATTGACGCACATTTGCCTCGTCGCATCGGCCCGCAAACCGCTGCGCCACAGCGTGATTCAGCCCCACAGAGGACCTTTTGATGAAACAGACCCTTCTTGCCCTCACCCTTGGCGGCCTGCTGGCGCTCTCGCCCCTCGCCCTGCAAGCGGCCGAGAGCACGATGCAGATGGAGCATGACCTCAATACTCTGGTCAGCAAACGGCAGGCGGTGGACATGCTGCTCGGCGAAGCGCTGCAGATCTACAAGTCGCCAGCCAAGATCTCCCACGCCGGTTTTACCGCCAAGATGCCAAGCAATATGGAGCTGGTGACCGAGCGGCTGCTGGCCGCCTACCAGCTTGAACCCTACCGCACCGACCTGCTCATCTCGGCTGCCAACGCCCAGATCTACAACGGCAACCTGAGCCGCGCCATCACCTTGCTGGAGCAGGCGCAGGCCGTCGCTCCCGATGATCTCGACATCAACAGCTATCTCGCCATCTGGCAGTTGGTGAAGGGTAACAAGGAGGCCTCCCGCAGCTATCTGGCGAAAGTGGCGGATCGCAACAGTGGCCGCGCCGCCGATCTGGAGGAGATCATCGCCCGGGTGCAGCGGATCACCGCCGCCCCGCTGCAGACCGAACTGACCGAGGATCAGGTCAAGGCCACCAAGGAGGGCAAACGCGCTATCGTCACCCTGGGCTACGCCCTCAATCCCGACGGCAGCATGGACAAGATCCTGCTCGGCCGGCTGCAAACCACCCTTGAGCTGGCCAAAGCCGACCCGGAAGCGCTGCTCATCCTGACCGGCGGCGTGCCCCAGAACCGCCAGACCGAGGGCAAGCTGATGGCTGACTGGCTGGCCAACCACGGCATCGACCGCAGCCGCCTGATTGAAGAGAACTACGCCACCAGCACGGTGGATAACGCCCTCTACAGCGCCTATGCCCTCGCCCGCCACCAGATTGATTATGCGGTGCTGGTAAGCTCCGCCAGCCATGTACGCCGCGGGCAGACGGTGCTGGAAATCGCCTGCGACCAGATTGGCCCGGCCAACATCAAGGTGGCGAGCGTCAGCTACCCCGACAAGCCCCTCGAGGAGCTGGCCAACACGAGCGAGAGCGAGCTGCTCGGCATCTACCGCGACGCCCTGCGCACCTACGGCATGTGGAGCTACCGCTCCGCCCCGCTGATCGAGCGTTGATCGGCCATCAACACGAAAAAGAGAGGGAGGCGTGATGCCTCCCTCTCTTTTATTGACCGATGATTGGCCAAGCCTCGCCCGTTAGCTGACGATAAAGCCCTGCGAGGGGCTCGCTTTGGGATCATCGCCGAAGCGGTTTGGCCCCTGCTGGCCGTTGCAAACCATAAAGTAGATAAGCACCAGGGTGCCGATAATGGGGATAAGCCCGAGCAGCAGCCACCAAGCGCTGCGGTCGGTATCGTGCAGACGACGGGCCGCCACCGCCAGCGATGGCAGCAGCACAGCCAGCGAATAGATGGAGCTGATCAGCTCATTGTCGCCGCCGATCATCTTGTCCACCATGCCGAGCAACAGCATGACGATGACGTTGCACAGCACAAACATCCAGTATTCGGTGCGACGGGCCCGCCCGCTGAATACCGCATATTGCTTGAGGACCGAGATATACCAGTTCATTGCGCCTCCTGAGTGGCCTTTATGCCTATGAATAAAAAGAGAGTCGATAAAACAAGTAGTTAAGAGCTTAGCGCGATCATCCCCCCGAGTCGACAATGATGCCCGAACGCCTCCCAAACTAATCAGCTGCGGCAATCATTGACCGACCGAGCCGAGAGATAATTTGCCCTGCAACAGGGCAAATCCCCCCCCATCAGCGCATCACTCTCGTCACAAGCAGGAAAATGGTGCTTAATAATCCATTAGCAATCGTATGGACTCAGCGTGAGGATAGCGGTAGATTCGGCGCCCAATCCTGAACAGGATCTGTGTCTCCCTCCCATAATGAATCCACTTATTCATTACTTCTCCTAACACAGGGATAGCCATGAGTATTACACGCAGAGATTTTCTCAATGGCGTCGCCATCACCATCGCAGCAGGCATCGCCCCCATCAACCTGCTCAAGGCTGCCGAAGGCGGCAGCGCGCTGGCTGACAAGACGCTGGTCTACCCGCCCGCCCTCACCGGCCTGCGCGGCAACCACCCGGGCTCTTTCGAACCGGCTCACAGCATCGCCCGCGATGGCAAACAGTATGACTTTGCCAATGTCCCCCTTGAGGGAGAGGTCGATCTGGTGATCGTCGGCGCCGGGATCAGCGGCCTGGCCGCCGCCTGCTTCTATCAGCAACTGCTCGGCGCGGATAAGAAGATCCTGCTACTCGACAACCACGACGACTTTGGCGGCCACGCCAAGCGCAATGAGTTCACCACCCCCGATGGCCTGCGTCTGGGTTACGGCGGCAGTGAATCCCTGCAATCACCGCGTTCGGTCTACAGCCCGGTGGCGCTGGGGCTGCTCAAGGCGCTGGAGGTCAACATCGACGAGCTGGCCGCCGGTTTCCAGCAGACCTTCTATCCGGATCTGGGGCTCAGCCGTGGCGTCTATTTCGACGAGAAGCACTTTGGCGTCAACAAGATAGTGAACGGGGATCCGGGCCACAACGTGGCGGACGATATCCCGCGCGATCGCCTGAACGGTCGTCCGCTGGCAGAGTTTATCGGTGACTTCCCCCTCGATGATGCCGACAAGGCCGCCCTGTTGGCCCTGCACGAATCGAAGATAGACTACCTGAGCGGCATGACCCGCGAGCAGCAGGATGAGTGGGTGACTCGCAACAGCTACACCACCTTCCTGCGCGATAAAGTGGGTCTCAGCGAGCGGGCGATCACTTACTTCCAGCAGCGCACCAACGACTTCCAGGCGGTCGGCATCGACGCCACCGCCTGCGCCGATGCGCGTCTGTGCGCCTTGCCGGGTTTCGACGGCCTCAATCTGACGCCGCTGGATGCCGAGGAGCAGGCGGAGCTGGACGATCCCTACATCTTCCACTTCCCCGATGGCAACGCCGGTCTCACCCGCCTGATGGTGCGCAAGCTCATTCCGCAGGTGGCGCCGGGTCACACCATGCAGGATGTGGTGCTGGCCAAGTTTGACTACAGCAAGCTCGACCTGCCTGAGCACAAGGTGCAACTGCGACTTGGCAGCACGGCGTTGCAGGCCAAAAACGTGCGCCTCGCCGACGGCAAGCTGGCGGTGGATGTCACCTACATCAAGGAGGGGAAACTGCACCGGGTACGGGCCAAGCAGTCGATCATGGCGGGCTACAACATGATGATCCCCTACATGGTGCCCGAGATGCCGGAGCCCCAGAAGGAGGCGCTGCGCCAGAACGCCAAGGCGCCGCTGGTCTACACCAAGGTGGTGATCAAGAACTGGCAAGCCTTCGTCAAGCTGGGGGTACACGAGGTCTACTCCCCGGCGGCCCCTTACAGCCGGGTCAAGCTCGACTATCCGGTCAGCATGGGTGGCTACGAGCATCCCAAGAGCCCGGATCAGCCGATGTGCCTGCACATGGTCTATGTGCCGACCCTGCCGGGCAGCGGCCTCTCGGCACGCGAGCAGTCCCGCAAGGGGCGCGCCATGATCCTCGGCATGCCGTTCGAGCAGCATGAACAGATGATCCGCGAACAGTTGCAGGGGATGCTCGGCAGCGCCGGTTTCAACCATGAGCAGGACATCCTCGCCATCACGGTCAACCGCTGGTCTCACGGCTACTCCTATGTCACCAACACCCTGTTTGATGACGAAGCGCAGTGCGAAAAATGGATTGAACTGGGTCGCCAGCCGATCGGCAACATCACCATCGCCAACTCGGATGCAGGCTGGAGCCCCTACGCCCACGCCGCCATCGACGAAGCGTGGCGCGCCGTCAACGAGCTGGTTGCCATGAGCAAGGGAGGTGCCCAATGAACCGCGCCCTGTCACTGACCGCCAGCGCCCTGTTGCTGGCCCTGCCGACCCTTGCCGCCAACGCAGCCCCCGCCATGTCGGCGGGGGAATACGTGGCCAAGCTCGGCGATTGCGCTGCCTGTCACACCAGCGAGACCAGCAAGCCGCTGGCAGGCGGCAAAGGGTTCCCGACCCCCATCGGTACCGTATTTGCCACCAACATCACCCCCGACAAGGCACACGGTATCGGCAACTACAGCCTGCCGGAGTTCATCAAGGTGATGCGCGAAGGGGTAGCCCGCGATGGTCATCGCCTCTATCCGGCCATGCCCTACACCGCCTACGCCAAGATGAGCGATAAGGATCTCGAAGATCTCTATCACTACCTGATGAAGGAGGTGCAGCCGCTGGTCATCGCCAACAAGGAGAGCGACATCCCCTGGCCGCTCAACATGCGCTGGCCGCTGATGGGCTGGAACTGGGTCTATCACGATGACAGCCGCTTCACCCCGGTCGCAGGCAAGAGCGAAGAGTGGAACCGCGGCGCCTATCTGGTGCAGGGTGCCGGTCACTGCGGCAGCTGCCACACCCCACGCGGATTGGGGATGCAGGAGAAAGCGCTGACCGAGGCGGATCCCGTCTACCTGAGCGGGGCGGCGCTGGATGGCTGGTATGCCCCCGACATTCGCGGCAGCCGTTACAGCAAGCAGGAGCTGATCGATCTGCTGAAAACCGGCCGCAGCCAGCATGAAGCGGTCGCGGGCCCCATGGGGGAAGTGATCACTCACAGCAGCCAGTATTTCAGCGACGCCGATCTGGCCAGCATCGCCACCTATCTCACCGATCTGAAAGATGAACCGGTGGCGGAGAAAGGGGCCCGCGCCTACGCCAGTGCCAGCGGCAAGGCGGACTACGCCATGTACTGCTCCACCTGTCACGGGGTCAACGGCCAGGGCAAAGACCACGTCATCCCCTCGCTGGTCAACAACCGCACCGTGCTGGCGAGCGATCCGTCGAGCCTGATCAATGTGCTGCTGCACGGCGCCGAAACACCGGTCACCCACGACCATCTGGGTTACCACATGCCGGGCTATGGCTGGACCATGGATGATGAGCGGCTCGCCGAGCTGGTCAACACCCTGCGCGCCTCCTGGGGCAATGAAGGCACCGCCGTCAAGGCGGCGGCGGTCAAGACCCAGCGCGAGCTGCACGGCAAGGAGTAAGGGCGGTCAGCTCTCTCTTGACCAAGTGTCATAAGAAAACGGGCCTCCACTGGAGGCCCGTTTGCTATTGATGAACCACGTTCCGGTACTTATCCCTTGCGGGATTTGGGCCCCGGCAGCGGCGCCGTTGGCTGGCGGTAATCGCCATAGGGGAAGATATTGCGAAACCGCTGGGCCACCGGTTCGGGGATGGATCGGGAGAAGATCAGCTTGACGCCATCGCCATCGCGCTGCCCCACAATGCGACCGCGCACCGTGTCGTGGCGCAGGATCTGCTTGGCATGCTCAATAAAGGCGGGTGACACCTTGCCCTGCTTGACCACTACCTTGCCGGGTGCAAGACGGATCTCGAACAGGGCGCCACGCCCCAGCTTCATCAACCACCAGATCAGCGCAATCGCTACGATCAAGGAAATCCAGGCCATCTTCATCCCTCCCAAGCTCTTGATATAAGGCAGTATAAGCGGCAGTGCGCTCCGATTGTTTGGCGCCGATCACAGCCCCCGCGTCAGCGCAATAGCGCCTCTTTGCTTAGCAATCCTTGCCCCAGCCCACCAGCGTCTCGCGATAGAGCGCCAGCAAGGCTTCATCGCGCACCGCCACCCCGACCTGCTGCGGACGATAGGCTGCCCAGTCATCGTGGGAGTGGCGCTTGCCATCGAACTTTTGCAGGGTGTGGCCGATGGCCGGGCCGCTGGTGATCACCCGCACCGGCCCTTCCCGCAGGGTAAAGAGGGCCGGATCAATCACATAGGCGATGGCGGACGGGTCGTGGACGTGGCAACCGGAGAGCCCCAGCTTCTCGGAGTAGAAGCGCAGATAGAAGCGGCTCACATCCCACAGGAAGCGGCCCGGCTCCCCCGCCTTATCCCTGAGCTCATCCAGATAGGCGCTGCTGAAGAAGCTCTGCTGGGTCACGTCCAGCCCGATGATCACCACAGTCCAGTCGGCGGTAAAGACCCGGTCGGCGGCATCGGGATCGTCGTGAATATTGGCCTCGGCATAGGGGGTGACGTTGCCGCGATGGCCGTTGACGCCAAACGCGCCCCCCATCACCACTACCTGTTTCACCAGCGAGACAATCTCGGGCGCCTGTTGCAGCGCCAGCGCCAGATTGGTGAGCGGGCCGATAGTGACGAGGGTGATCTCCCCCGGCGCGGCTTTGACCGCCTCGACAATATATTGCCAGGCGGGGCGGGGATCCGGAGCGATAGTCACCTCCCCCGCCTCCATGTCGCCAAAGCCGCTCGGGCCGTGGACTATGGTGGTAGGGCCGACCGGCTCGCGCAGCAGCGGGGCAGCCGCGCCTTTGGCTACATCCGCCTTCATGCCGTACTTCTGCTTGAGCCAGAGGGCATTGCGGGTGCCATTGTCGATGGTGGCGTTACCAAAAACAGTGGTGATGGCGAGCAGCTCGATGGCGGGGTGGGCCTCGGCAAACAGGATGGCCATGGCATCGTCGATACCCGGGTCGGTATCCAGAATGATTTTATGGGTCATGAGAAATTCCTACGGTGACAAACCCTGCGACAAAGGGGAGAGTCTACCCGGCTGACGGTCTCGTATCCCGGCATGGGATCACAGACCGGGCCTTTGCTCCCGGCAGCGGGGGCGCTGCTGGCGACAATCTGCATAAAAAAGCGCGGCCCTGTTGTCTGCGCCGCGCCCTTTATCGTTGTTCGTTATCTGCTATCTGGCAGTGATCTGCCTGACTACGCCCCTCAGTGCTTGCGATGCCAGCGCGGTGAGGTCGCCTTCTCCCCCCAGGGGGTGACGCAGGGGAGCAGCGCCCCTTCAATCACCATCTCGCTGCCTGCCAGCGCCTCGGCGATCTTCTGGTGCAGCACCCGCAGTACTTTACCCTCGTGCTCGGCCAGAGAGTGCCCCGCGGCAAAGAATTCCGGCTGATATTGCAGTGCCAGCTTCTGGGCGAATTCGTAGGTGTTGAAGCAATCCGGCATCCGCTCAACCACATCTTCAAGCCGGGCCAACAAGCTGTTCAGTTCCCTGGTCATAGTGCTCTCTCCGTGTAGGTTAATAGCCAAAAACTACCCCCTATTAGATAAGCCACCAACTAGCAAACCACAAAAGTGTGGGGAGACACACAGTTCTCTCTTGCGTCCAGCTCGTGGTGAACAGCAGACAGCTTGCCAGCTTTACATTCCGGTAACAAACAGCTAGATTTAGACCGACTAATCAGTCGGTCATTTTTCATGCGGAGAACAACATGGGTGCGGCGCAGCTTCAACACACTCCTGAGGATATCCTCGCCATCAAATTGTCCCTGCCGGATCAGCTGGCACGGCTCAAGCGGGCGAGTCTGGCTCATCCCATGCCTACCCTGGCCGAGCGCCGGGCCCAGCTGACCAAACTCAAGCAGGCATTGCTCGCCCACAAGGGGCAGCTGTGCAAGGCGCTGGCAGCAGATTATGGCCAGCGCAGCCACTACGACAGCCTGATTGCCGATGTGCTGCCCTGCATCATGCAGATTAACTACACCCAGAAGCGGCTCAAACGCTGG
Organism: Aeromonas sp. HMWF015; assembly: GCF_963878965.1. Taxonomy (NCBI): domain Bacteria; kingdom Pseudomonadati; phylum Pseudomonadota; class Gammaproteobacteria; order Aeromonadales; family Aeromonadaceae; genus Aeromonas; species Aeromonas sp. HMWF015. Next base: position 13,971 of record NZ_CAWNZT010000078.1, read on the forward strand.
ATGCAGCCCCACCGCCGCCACACCGGCCTGCTGCTGGCCCCCGCCAAAGTAGAGGTGCACTTCCAGCCACTCGGGGTGGTCGGCATTATCGTGCCGTGGAACTTTCCGGTGATGCTGAGCCTCGGCCCCCTCATCACCGCCATCGCGGCGGGCAACCGGGCGATGCTGAAACTCTCCGAGTTCACTCCCCATACCAATGCCGTGCTGCGCACCATGCTCACCAGCGTATTTGACGAAAACGAGATCGCCATCATCGAGGGGGATGCCCAGATGGCGGCGGCATTCAGTTCACTGCCGTTCGATCACCTGCTCTTTACCGGCTCCACCATGGTGGGCAAGCTGGTGATGGCCGCCGCCGCGCCCCAGCTCACCCCCCTCACCCTTGAGCTGGGTGGCAAGAGCCCTTGCCTGATCGCCCCCGACATGCCGGTCGCCACCGCGGTCGAGCGGATGATCTTCGGCAAGAGCCTCAACGCCGGGCAGATCTGCGTCGCCCCCGACTATGTGCTGCTGCCCCGCAGCGAGGTGGATAACTTTATCGCCGCCTATCGCCGCCACTTCAGCAAGCTCTACCCGCAGGGGCTCAATAGTGCCGACTACGGCGCCATCATCAACGACCGCCAGTATCAACGTCTCGTCAGCTGGCTCGATGAAGCCGAGCAGGCGGGTGCCCAGCTCCACCCCTGTGGCAGCCCGGCCCGCGATGACCAGCGTCGCCTGCTGGTGCCCCACCTGCTGACCGGGGTGCCGGGTCAGTGTCAGGTGATGCAGCAGGAGATCTTTGGCCCGCTGCTGCCGCTCATCCCCTACGACACCCTGGAGGAGGCGCTCGCTTATGTGGCCGAGCGGCCCCGCCCGCTGGCCCTCTATCTGATGAGCTTCGATCCCGAGTTGCAGGCACGGGTGACCCGGGAGACCCACTCCGGCGGCATGGCGATCAACGAAAGCCTGTTTCAGGTGGCGGCCGACGATGTGCCGTTTGGCGGCATCGGCGCCTCCGGCATGGGCCACTACCACGGCCACGAGGGGTTCCTCACCTTCTCCAAGGCGAAAACCGTGCTGACCCGCGGCAAGTTCACCACCGGCTCCCTGATCCATCCCCCCTACCACAGCTGGATCCAGAAGCTGATGATGGCCTTCTTCCTGCGCTGATGGAGATGACCATGAACCAGGCTATCCCGCAGCCACAAACCATGACCGACAAGCGCCGCCAGATCCTGGATGCCGCCCTCGCCCTCTGCGCCGAAGATGGCCTGCAGGGGGCCGCCACCGCCCGTATCGCCAAGGCGGCCCCCTGCAGGCCATCTTCGGCGCAGAGGGCGAGGGCGGCATCCAGGATCT
>NZ_CAWNZT010000078.1:15321-29082 GCF_963878965.1 Aeromonas sp. HMWF015
TCAAATTTGTGCTGGGTTTCTTTCACTCCCCGCTGCTGGCCAGACCGGCCCGCAGCCAGATCCTGAACGATGCCCTGCGCTTTCTGCCTGCCCTGCTGGCAAAGGGGCAGGCCAGCGGCGAGCTGATGCAGGCTCCCGCACCACTGTTGCTGGAGGTGTGTCAGGGCCAGTTCCTCGCCTGCGCATCACTGTTTGTCGATCAACCGGAGCTGGGAGAGGACGACTACTGGCAAGCCAGTGCGTTCGCTCTCTTCTGGTCAGCCATCTCAGGAGCCAATCCCCATGCAAACAAGGATGTTTGAACCTACGGCCGCCCTTGGTCGCCGCCTCTGGATCACCACTCTGCTCTGGGTGGTGGGTCGTACCCTCTGCCGCGCCGCCCGCACCGATGAGGCGGTACGTCGCGAATTGGCGCCGTTGCCGGACGGGTTGGCAATCCGCCTCGAAGTGGGCGGCATCGGCTACGCCATGAACATGCACAAGCAGGGTGGCCGCTGGTATCCCGGCGCGCCGGCGGCACCCCATGCAACCATCCATCCGCTGCGGGTGCGCTTCAAGCACCCCAATATCGCCTTTCGCGCCCTGAGCTTTCGGCTCGGGGTCAATCAGGCATTTGGCGAAAACCGGCTGCTGGTGGAGGGAGACCTGACCGTTGCCATGCATCTGGTGCGGGGGCTTGAGCAGTTGCAGTCCCTGATCCTGCCCGCCTTTATCGCGCGGCCGCTGCTGCGCCACTATCCCGCCCCGACCAACAAGATCGGCCGGGCCTGCAACATCTATCTGGGTCTGGTGACCGGCTAACGCGCAAGGAGCCTTGAAATGAGCCGCTATTACGATTTCTTCTGCCCGGTCAAACTGCTGGCCGGTGAACAGGCGCTGGAGCAGCTGGCCAGCGAGCTGGCCAGCCTCGGGGCCCGTCGCCCGCTGCTGCTGACCGACAAGGGGGTCAATGCCACCGGCCTTGCCACCCTGCTGGCCAATGTGCTGGCCGAGGGGGAGCTGCCGGTTGCCGCCGTCTGGGACGAGATCCCGGCCGACTCTTCCACCGCCGTGGTGGAGCGGATCGCCAAACGCTATCGCGAGCTCGACTGCGACAGTCTGGTGGCGCTGGGGGGCGGCTCGGTCATCGACACCGCCAAGGCAGTCAACATTCTCACTTCCATGGGGGGGGATCATCTGCTCGACTACTCGGGCGCCGGTTGCCTGACCCGTCCCCTCAAGCCGCTGGCGGTGGTGCCGACCACGGCGGGCACAGGATCAGAAGTGACATTGGTTGCAGTAATCAAGGATGAGGCGAGCGGGCGCAAGGTGCCCTTCACCTCCCCCTTCCTGCTGCCCCAGCTGGCGGTGTTAGACCCGCGCCTGACCCAGGGGCTGCCTCTCAATATCACCGCCGCCACTGCCATGGACGCCATGACCCACGCCATCGAGGCCTTTATCGGTACCGCCAAGAACCCGGTGAGCGATGCACTGGCCCTGATGGCAGTGGAGAAGATCGCCAGCGCCCTGCCGCAAATCATCCACGACCCGCAAAACAAACAGCTGCGACTGCAACTGGCGGAAGGCTCAACGCTGGCTGGCATGGCTTTTTCCAACTCCATGGTGGGGCTGGTGCACGCCCTCGGCCACAGTCTGGGAGCCCGCTGCCATCTGCCCCACGGGCTGTGCATGAACCTCTTTTTGCCGACCGTGCTCGACTACAACCGCCCCGAGGTGGATAACGAGCTGGCCCGGCTGCTGTTGCCGCTGGTGGGGGCAGAGCGCTTTGCTGCCACCCCGGCCCATCAGCGGGCGGAGGCGACCATCACAGCCATTCGCACCCTGCGCGACACCTTGTGGCAAGCGGTCAAGCTGCCGCGCACCATGAGCGAGGCAGGGGTAAGCGATCGCTCGCTACTGACCGAGATCCGCGATCTGGCGGTCAACGACGGTGCCCTGCTGTTCAATCGTAAGGATGCCGACCGTGAGCAGTTACTCACCCTGCTGGAGCGAGCCTGGGTCTGATCCCTCCCCTTTGCCAACACTCTTGTGCTGACACTAACGCGGTGCCCGACTCACCATCGGGCACCTTGATCTACATCGCGATATCGATGCGCCCTCTGTCAAAGGGGGATGATATTGACCACGGGCTCTCATTATCTGTTCTATACCTTGGCTAACAGTTATGTTGTGCCGAGAGACCCAACTTTATGCCAGAGGTGCCCACCATGAGCGACATCATCCATCAGGCCAACCAGCAGCAGTTCATCTGTATGGTGGAGGGAAAAGAGTCGAGACTGCGCTACCGGCGGCTCGACGCCAAGACCATCGACGCATACAGCACCTTCGTGCCCCCCGAGCTGCGGGTGCAGGGGATTGCCGATCAGCTGGCGCGCGCCTTCTTCAACTGGACTCAGGCGGAGGGGCTCACTATAGTGCCGAGCTGCCGTTACATTGATGTCTGGTTACGCCGCAATGCCAATAACTGAACCTCTGAACACCGTCCTCGAACAGCAATGCCAAGCCAAAACCGAAGCCCTGCTGCGGGCCGATCCGCAGCGGATGGCCTGTCTGCAAGCGGCGGCCGAGCTCAATCTGCCCGATTGGGCGCTGGGGGCCGGCTTTATCCGCAACCTCATCTGGGATCACCTCCACCACAAGGCGGTGCCCACCCCGCTCAACGATATCGACCTTATCTATCTCGATAAAAACGATCCGCAAGGGCTGGCCGAGGTAGAGCATGAAACCTGGCTGGCAAAGCGGCTACCAGGTCAGCAGTGGGAGGTGCGCAATCAGGCCCGCATGCACACGCGGCAACTTGTCGCGCCGTTTACCAGTAGTCTGGAGGCGCTGAGCCACTGGGTCGAAGTGCCCACCTGCATCGGCGTGCGCCTGAACCAGGATGGCGAGTTCGAGTGGCTCGCCCCCTACGGCTTTGCCATCAACTGGTCGCTGCAAGTGAGTGCCAACCCCAGATGTCGCCAGGACAAACTGATTTTTACCCAGCGCATCAAGGAGAAACGCTGGCAGGCTATCTGGCCTGACCTTCAGGTAAACTGGCCATAACCTGATTGCAATCTTTCGATAACCTTGGGCACACTAGGGGAAAAGCTGGTTGTAACTCAATGGGTTAAATAATGCGCGACTTCTTCTCTCTCGAACGCTGGCTACCGGGCCTCGCCGCCCTGCTGCAATACCAGCGCGCCTGGTTGATGCCAGACCTTCGCGCCGGACTCTCGGTGGCGGCCGTTGCACTGCCCGTCGCCATCGCCTACGCCGAACTCGCTGGTGTGGGGGCCATCGTCGGTCTCTACTCCTGCATCCTGCCCATGCTGGTCTACGCCCTGTTTGGCACCTCCCGCCAGCTGATTGTCGGCCCCGATGCCGCCACCTGCGCGGTCATTGCCGCTGTGGTGACGCCGCTGGCCGCAGGCGACCCGACCCGTCACTGGCAGCTGGTGATGACCATGACCGCCATGACCGGCTTCTGGTGCCTGATTGCCAGCCGCTTCAAGCTGGGGGTGCTGGCGGACTTCCTCTCCCGCCCGATCCTGATGGGGCTGCTCAACGGGGTGGCCATCACCATCATGGTGGGCCAGCTCTCCAAGATCTTCGGCTTCACCTTTAGTGAGCGTTACCTCATCGAGCGGATCGCCAGTGGGGCCACCTATATCACCCAGACCCATCTGCCGACCCTGGCCATGAGTCTGGTGGCCCTGCTCACCCTGCTGCTGGCCAAACGCTACAAACCGGCATGGCCCTCCTCCATGGTGGCCATGGTGGTGACCGCGGCGCTGGTGTGGGGGTTCAATCTGGGCCAGTTTGATATCGCCACCCTAGGGGCGGTGGGCTCTGGCCTGCCCGCGTTCCAGATGCCGGAATTTCCTCCCGGCCTGATGCGGGAACTGGTGCTGCCCGCCCTTAACTTGGCCATGGTGAGCTTCGTCTCCATGATGCTGACTGCCCGCAGCTTTGCCGCCAAGAACGGCTACGAAATCGACGCGGACAAGGAGTTTCGGGCCCTTGGTATGGCCAACCTCGCCTCGGCGGTCTCCCAGGGTTTTGCCATCAGCGGGGCGGATTCACGCACCGCGGTCAACGACGCCAACGGCGGCAAAAGCCAGCTGGTCTCCATCATCGCAGCGGCGGTGATCGCCCTCATCACCTTCTATCTGACGGCGCCGCTCAAATACATTCCCACCGCCGCCCTCGGGGTGGTGCTGGTGATGGCGTCCCTGTCACTTACCGATTTTCGCGGCCTCTGGGCGCTGCGCCACTCCGATCGCTCCGCCTTCTGGCTGGCGCTGATCACCTTTATCAGCGTGCTCACCATGGGAGTGATCCCCGGGATCACCCTCGCCGTGTTGCTGGGGCTGTTCCAGTTCCTGCGCAATGTGATGCGCCCCACCGACCAGCTGCTCGGCATGGATGACGAGGGGGTGGTGCGCACCCTGGGAGACAACGAACAGGCCAAGGCGATCCCGGGTATTCTGGTCTATCGCTTCAACTCGCCGCTCACCTACTTCAACGCCCCCTACTTCAAACGGCGGGTGCTGGCCCTGCTGGTACAGGATCCCCGAGCCCCCAAGTGTCTGGTGATCGATGCAGTCGCCTGCTTCACCCATCAGGACATCAGCGTGATGAGCATGGTGGGGGAGCTGCACAAAGAGCTGAAACGGCGCGGCATTCATATGGTGATGGCGGGTCGCCACGGCCAGATGACTCACTGGTTAAAGCAGGCGGGCGTGCGGGTGGGCGATGAGGGGATCATCCTCTGCCCCGACATGTATCAGACGCTGCGCCTGACCCGCTGCTACCGCGAGCCGGTGTTCAAGGATGATGCGGTGGTGGAGAGCACCACAGATGCCATCCGCTCAAATTGGCCGCAGGATGATGCCCTGCCCGACTCGGCTCGCCTCACCTTGCCAAGCGAACAGGAGGCGGGCGCCACGCCTGCCTGATCCCCTGGCCGGTGCAATCCAGCACAAGGATTGCACCGGCCTTTGCCTTGGTGTTAAATGCGCCCCCAGAGGGCACTCCCCCGTGCCCTCCCAGCTGTTGGACATGCCATGCAATCTCAATCCCACGCAGGCCCAGGCACGCTATTTGCGCTGACCTGGCCGCTCTTTATCGATCTCGCCCTGCACTTTCTGACCGGCGCCCTCAACACCTTCATGGTGGGTCATGTCTCCTATCAGGGAGTGGCCGCGCTGGCGGTCGGCAATCAGGTGTTCGATCTCGCCATCACATTGTTCAGCTTCGTCAGTATCGGTACCAGCGTGGTGATCACCCAGTATCTGGGGGCCGGCGATCGGGAGAAGAGTCGGGTGGTGATCCACACCGCTATCGGCTTCAACCTGCTGATCGGCCTGGTGGCCGCCATCGGCGTGATGGCGGGGGCCAGCACCATGCTGGCGCTGATGAACCTGCCTGCCAATCTGATGAGCGACGGGACGCTTTACTTGCAGATCATCGGTCTCTGCCTATTGCCGGAAGCGGCAGCCCTCTGTCTGGCGGCGACCCTGCGCGCTCACGGCCACACCCGTCAGGCGATGTATGTGACCCTCATCGTCAACCTCATCACCTTCGTCGGCAACCTGCTGCTGCTCTACGGCTGGTTCGGCTTGCCCCAGCTGGGGGTCGCTGGCGTTGCCATCAGCACAGTTGCCGGGCGCCTGATCGGCGTTGTGCTGCTGGTGTGGCTGGTAGCCCGCAAGACCGGCATTCGACTGGTGGTGCGCGATATCGTCCACCCCAGCCGGGAGATGCTGGGCAAGGTGCTCCATATCGGCCTGCCGGCGGCAGGGGAGAATCTCTCCTGGATGCTGCAGTTTATGGTGGTGACAGCCTTTGTCGGACTGCTGGGTGACAAGGCGCTGGCGACCCAATCCTACTTCTTCCAAATCTGCCTGTTTATCCTGCTGTTTGGCCTCTCCATCGGCCTTGGCAACGAGATCATCATCGGCCATCTGGCGGGGGCCAGGCAGTTCGATCGCGCCTATCAACAGCTGCTCAAGAGCCTCAAGCTGGGGCTGGCAGTCACCTGCGTCATCGCCGTGGCGGCGGCCCTCAATGGCCGTACCATCATCAGCCTCTTTACCGATGATGCCGACATCATCACCCAGGTGGCGCAACTGTTTCTTATCAGCCTTATCCTCGAGCCCGGCCGCACCTTCAATCTGGTGGTGATCAACGCCCTGCGGGCCACCGGGGATGCCCGTTTCCCCCTCTACATGGCGTTGCTCTCCATGTGGGGAATTGCCGTGCCACTCTCCTATTTCCTCGGTATCATGCAGGGTTATGGACTGGTCGGTATCTGGCTGGCGCTGGCCTGCGACGAGTGGGTGCGCGGTCTGGCCATGTTCTGGCGCTGGCGCAGTCGTCGCTGGCAAAACAAAATTCTTGTTGAAACAAAAGCGGAATCACAATGAAGAAGATAGGACTCTTGCTGGCTGCCATCCTGCTCAGCCCCCTGGCCATGGCACAAACTGCCCCTGCCGCTCCCAAGGCTCAAGCCACCCAGACCTGGTATGTGGCCCCCATCGCCATCGATGAAACCAGCGACGCCCAGAAGGCGCTGACCAAGGACTTCATGGCCCAGATGATCAAGACCATCAAGATCAACGAGTACCAGACCGGCAAGGCGGTGGGCAACACCAAAAAGCCCAAGTGGCTGATCCGCACCAAGCTGATCCCCGCCAGCAACGAGCCGCTGGTCGGCAAGAAACACCCGCAGGGTCTCACCTACGGCAAGGGCAATCCGACCCAGGAGATCGTCGGCGAGCTGTTGATGAACGGCACCCTGGTGGCCCACATCGGCCAAGGCTGGCGCGAGCCTATCGTCCCGGGCACGCCGGTGGCCGAAAAGCTCTCCATTGCCAACTATCGCTACGCCATCGGGGATCAGGCCAAGTCGGCGGATCTGGAGGAGCTGGCGGCCCAGATTGGCTTTGAAGCGGGTAAGGTGATCCACCGCGATGGCAAGCCGCTGCCCGAGAAGAAAAAGAAAAAAGAGCAGGCGGACGAAGAGAAAAAGTAACGTTGCCTGCATCCATAAAAAGGGGCCACTCGGCCCCTTTTTTGATCCTGCGCCCTCACGCCAACACTGCCCCTGTTGTGACTTGTCGCACAGTTTGGCTCACCGTTCAGATTGACAAATCACTTATCTTGTTTTGATTCAACAAGTTATAAATATCCCGCCGAATACTCCAAATCATTGCCCCCAAATCCGATCAGGATCACATTTATCCCCGGCACTAAGGGGTAGCTTTGGTCTTACAGGCACAATCAAACGAAACCAAGGAGGCTCCATTACATGTTCCCAGAGTACAGAGAACTCATCTCGAAACTGAAGAGCAGTGATGTCCATTTCCAGAAGAAGTTTGACTTGCACAACGACCTGGATGCGGAGATTAGAAAGTTGGAAAAGCATCACGCCAGCGACTATAGCGCCGAGGTGAGAGATCTGAAAAAACAGAAACTCAAACTGAAAGAGGAGATATACGACATCCTCAAACAACATCCACAATAGATGCCTCGAAGAATATGCGGATAAGCAATTTATCCCCCAGCCCGGCCCACGCGCCGGGCTTTTTGTTGTTTCAGTCAATTAGTTGACACCCGAGCCTACCGATCTTGCCGGTAGTTTGTTACATTTTTCCCTTGGAATTCAGGGAATAACGGTGATGATAACATGAGCAGAAAACGATCTTTTTATCATCTCTTGCTGCTTTGCCTGTTCGCATTGAGCCATCCCCTGCAGGCTCAGGAGCCTGAACTGGAGCTGTGGCACTCCCAGCAAGCCGGTTACGTGATCGACGACGTGATCGCCCGCTTCAATCAGGAGGGGAACCACAGAGTGCGGGTCACCCAGATTGAGCCGGGCAAGATCAAGGCGGATCTCCTGCTGGCAGCTCAGGCCAGGGGGCTGCCCGACCTGATGCTGATCCCCTCCGATTTTATCGGCCTCTATCGCCAGATGACCCTCGCCCCGCTCCCGGCCGAGTGGTTTTCCCCCTCATTGATGGCCAGCGCCTTGCGTTATGTCACCCTGGATCGGCAACGCTGGGGCATGCCCATGATGCAGGGCAACCATCTGATGCTGTTTTACAACAAGGCGCTGGTCTCGACTCCGGTGACCCAATGGCAGCAACTGACAGCTATCACCTCGGCCATCAAGGCCAAGGGGGTCTACCCCGTCAGCTGGCCCTATCACGACATGTACTACTTCGCCGCCTTTTTACACACCTTTGGCGGCTCGCCGGTGACCGAAGGGCACATCACCCTCGACAGCCCGGCCATGGTGCAGGCACTGGAGGCCTACCGCACCGTCGCCAGCGAACGGTGGGTCGATCCCGAGTGCGACTATGACACCGCCCTCGCCCGCTTCAATGAGGGCAAGAGCGCCTACCTCATCAATGGGGACTGGGCGTTCAATGATCTGGTGAAGAACATGGGGGATAAGCTGGGCGTCGCCCTGCTGCCCCGCTGGCAAAGCCATCCCATGCACTCCATGAGCGGCGCCTACGTGATGGGAGCCTCCCGCTGGGCGATGGACGATGAGGATCGCCAGCCCGTCATCAAGGCACTGATGGCCTTTATCCAGCGTCAGGATATTCAGCAGTTCATCTATCATCAAGGGGCGCTGCTGCCGGTCAATCAACAGGCCTTTGCCGCCATCAGCCACCGTCCCACGCCTCAGGAAAAAGTGCTGCTGGAACAATTCACCCTCAGTACCCCCATGCCCTCCGACAGCGCCATGTCCATCGCCTGGCAAGCGATGGAGAAAGGGTTCGAGCGCTTTAAAGAGGGGATCAGTGCCGCCGACACCGCCCGCTATATGCAGCAGTTGGCCGATCAGCAGTACCGGCAGGTCAAAGCACCATGAAACATCGCACCTTTCGGCTCGGCCCGACCCTCATCATCATCCTGTTCACCGTCGCCCTGCTGCCGGCACTGCTGGCCAGCACTGTGCTGCTGATCCGCCAGCACCAGATCATCGCCCAGAGCGAGCAATCGCAGCTGGAGCGGGCCCTCACCAGCATGACCCGCGAGGCCCGCTTTCGCAGCGAGCTGATCGGCACCCAGATCAATCAGCTCAGCCAGGATCGGGTGCTCCATCAGGCCCTCGACAACTTTCTCTTCTCCAGCCATGCCCGGCTGGCGCTGGCCACCTTTGTCAAATCCAACAGCCTGCTCACCTCGGCCTACCTCATCGATGACAAGGGGTTGGTGGTAGAGTACATCAATGGCCAGGCCTCCCACCTCGAGTCGAGCGACCTGATGCCGCAGCTGATGGCCTGGGGCAACACTCGCGAGGCAAAACAGGGCAAGCATCTGCTGCTGCCCGTCGATGATCCCGTGCTGGTCGACGACATGGAGCAAAACCGCAGCGGCGGGTTGGCGCTGGTGGCCCCCATCTATCGCAACCACCAGCGCGCAGGGGTGATGCAGACCCCTTCCGGCTTCGTGATGGCCATTCTCCCCTGGCGACAGATGGCCCAGTTGCTGGAGCCCTATCTCAAGGGGAGCGAATATCTGGTGATCTCCCAGGGCGAGAACCGTCTCTACGAAGGGGCTCACCAGAACGCCATGGATGACAGGGAGCCAAGCAAGTTGGCGCAGCCCCTGGCCATTGGCTGGCCCCAGCTGGAGCAGGAGATCACCCCTACCATCACCCTCTACAGCTACAGCAATGACAGGGTCAGCGAGCTCAACAAATCCCAACAGTTGCTGACCGTCAGCATCGCAGTCATGTTGTTGCTGGTGGCCATCGGCTGCGTCTGGCTCACCCGCTGGCTCACCCGACCGCTGCGCTCGCTGGCCGCGCTGGTGCGCAGCTATGGCAAGGGCAACTACCATCAACGGCAGGCGCCGCTGCGCTTTGTGGAGTACGACGAGGTGCGCCAGCTGCTGCAAGAGATGGCCAGCACTATCTCGGATCAGGTGCGGGCGCTCTATCAGCAGAATGAACAGCTGCAGCAGGCCAATAGCGAGAAAGAGGCCTTCAACCAGCGGCTGCTCGGCTTCAACGACGAACTGGAGCAAGAGGTCGCCTCGCAAACGACCGCCCTGCGTTCGGCCCTGAGCCGGGAGGAGCGCAGCCGCCATATCCTGCAATCCTGGCTGCAGTTCGGTCTGCACCAGCAGCTGGATATCGATATTGCCGAGCTGGCCAGCTCCGCCCTGCTGCAGCTCTCGCAGCTCTATCCCGGCCACCGCTGGGGGCTGGTGATCCGCCGTGACGGGCATCCCCACTACTCCCTGACCCAAGGGGTCGATTCCCCCTTGCGGGATGCCCTGCAGGAGAAACTGACTCAACTGATGGATGAGGAGGTCAAACACTCCGAATGCCAGTGGGATAACGCACTCTGGAAGATCATGACCCTGCCCGGCAGCCAGAGCGGCGTGCTGTTTGGCTATCTGATGGTGAGCGCAGAAGGGCTGGAGTCCGAAGACAGGGCCATCTTGCGGCTGTTTGCCAAGCAGTTGGCGGTGGGCATCGAGGGGCGCCTCTTCACCGACGAGCTGGCGCGGGTCGCCCGCACCGACAACCTCACCGGGCTGCCCAACCGGCAGGCGTTCGAAGAGACCTTCCACCACTATCAAGCAGTGCTGGCGCGCCATCCGGAGCGTCACCTCGCCCTCTTCATGCTCGACCTCAACGGCCTCAAGCGCACCAACGACCAGTATGGGCACGAGGCAGGCGACGCTCTGCTGATCCAGATGGCTCGCCAGCTGCGCATCCTCTGCCGTCAGGATGAGAAGATTTTCCGCATCGGCGGCGACGAGTTCGTCCTGTTGGCGGAGGCGGATCACCTCGCCAGCCAGCAGCTGGCTGGCAGGTTGGAGGCAAGCCAGCAGCACGCCATCGTGCAGCATGGGGAGCACAGCTTCCCGCTGCGTTTTGCCATCGGCTGGAGCAGCAGCGACCAGACTCCGCTGGCGGAGCTGAGCCGGATGGCTGACGATGCCATGTATGCCAATAAGGCGCGCTTCTATCAGGGGCAGCGATAAAAAGCGGAGGTCTCTGGCGTTGGCGAGCCTTTCGCCAACGCCCTGATCAGCTCGCAAAAATGGCGCGCAACGCTAGACGCGGCGCGGACCATGACTAAGATAGGGGCTCTTGATGTCTCGATTTGGAAGGGAGTAGGAAATGGAGTTAGTACTTGGCCCGTTGGAAGCCCGCGTCATCGGCTGTCTGATTGAAAAAGAGATCTGCACCCCGGATCAATATCCCCTCTCCCTTAATGCACTGGTCAACGCCTGCAACCAGAAGAGCAACCGCGAGCCGGTGCTGGAGCTCTCCGAGCTCGATATCCGCGCCGTGGTGGACGAGCTGATCCGCAAGCGGCTGGTGGTCAACACCGCCGGCTTCAACGCCCGGGTGCCCCGCTACCAGCACAGATTCTGCAACACCGAATTTGGCGAGCTGAAATTCAGTGCCCAGGAGCTTGGCATCGTCTGCGAACTGCTGCTGCGCGGCCCGCAAACCCCGGGGGAGCTGCGCTCGCGCACCAACCGCCTCTGCAGCTTCGATGATGTCACCGAGGTGGATGCGGTGCTGACCCAGCTTATCGAGCGTGGCCCCTACGTGGTCAAGCTGCCGCGCGAGCCGGGCAAGCGCGAATCCCGCTACGCCCACCTGTTTAGCGGCGAAGTGGATATTCAGGCGATGATGGATGCCGCCCCCGCCGCGGCCTATGCCTCCCCTGCCGCCGACCGTCTGAGCGAGCTGGAGCTGGAAGTGAGCGAACTCAAGAGCCGTCTCGCCGCCATGGAAGCGCGGCTGGCTGCGCTGGATGGTCAGGGCTGATCGCCTTTACCATCACCACTCTCTATCAGGGAGCCGGGGCAGATGTCCCCGGCTCCCTGCGTTTTCTTATCGTGAGGAAGTGCCCGTGATCACCCTGATTAAAGAGTCTGACCACCAGAAGATGCCCTGGAAAAACCAGCAGGGCACCACCAGCCAGATCCTCATCTCCCCCAAGGGGAGCAGCCTTGCCAAACTCGACTTTGACTATCGACTGAGCTCGGCCCCCATCAAGAGCGCGGGTCCCTTCTCCCCCTTTCCTGGCTATCAGCGCATTTTGCTGCCGGTGAGCGGGGCAGGCTTTGTGCTCAACGGTCACCCCTACGCCACCTTCGAGGCGGCGCACTTTAGCGGCGATGAGGAGACCCACTGCGAGTTGCTGAAAAAAGAGGTGACCGATCTGGGGCTTATCTACCATCCGGATCGCATCAGCGCCAACGTGCGAGTGCTGAACCTCCCCTTCCCGCTGACCCTTACCCTCGAGCCAGAGAAAACCTACCTCTGTCACCTGCTGAGCGGCCAGCTGGCCGTGCAGGGCAAAGAGGTGGCCATCAACGAGACGCTGGTGGTGACCGGGGAAGAGAGCATTCACTTCGAATGCCAGAAGAAGACCGCCATCGCCTTCTTTACCCTGCAGGCCAAATAGCGCAAAAGTCGGCGGTGTGCAGTCATGCCACGCCACACACAAACAAACAGCAGAGATGAAAAAGCCGGGAAATCCCGGCTTTTGCTATTGAGGCAACCGGCTCGTGCCGGTCAGCACCTTAGTTGACCTTGAAGGAGCCCTTCATCATGGCAAAGTGGCCGGGGAAGGAGCAGAAGAAGGTGAGATCCTTGCCCGCCAGACCGTCGGTCTTGAAGGTCACGCTGCTGCTCTCGCCGCCGCCGATCAGCTTGGTGTGAGCCAGCACACGGGCATCATCCTTGGGCAGATAACCGTTCTCGGCCCCGGCGCTCATCCCGGCAGTTGCCACGGTCTGATAGTCGGCGGTGCTGGCCAGCACCCAGTTGTGACCCATGGCGGTCACAGGCAGCTTGCCGGTGTGGTTCAGGGTGACCGTCACCTCCTTGCAGGTGGCCGGCACGCTCATCTCTTTGAGGTTGTACTGCATGGCATCATTGCCTTCGATGACCAGTGCACACTCATCCGCCAGCACAGGGGCAGCCAGGGTACTCAGAAACAGCAGGGTAATCGCCTTTTTCATCATCTTCTCCTTTGATTGGCAATGGATGGCAACGACTTGGCGGATGCGGTGAACGCTTCGCAAAGATGCCGTCTAAATCGACCTTCATTTTACTCAATTGTCTTCAATCGGCTATGGCTTTTGGCCAAAGCTGCGGGCCAGGTCACCAGACGGTGCTCTACTCGCCACTCTCTCCCTCACGGAGGGACGATACGACCCGCTCCAGCCACAGGTTCAAAACTGTTTAATTTTTTCTGCCCTTTTCCCTCCGATTGGCCCTATCAGGGCTCGCCCGGCGGGCGCCCCTTGGCTAAGCTAGCGCCCCGATATGAACCTTCTCCAGATGAGAGCGCCGGATGATTGCGATAACCCCCGTGGCGGCCCTGCGCGGCCTGCTGCTAACCCTGCTGCTGGCGCTGGCCGGCTGCCAGCCCACCCCGCCTGCCCAGACCCGAATTCAGGGCAAGACCATGGGCACCTACTATGTGGTGACCCTGAGCGATAGCTACCCCGGTGGGGAGCCCGCCCTCAAAAGCGATGTAGAGAGCCTGCTGGCCCGGATGAACAAGGAGATCTCCACCTACGATCCGGGCTCGCTCATCTCCCGTTTCAATCAGGGGCCCGCCAACACCCCGTTTGCCATCCCGCCCGCCATGGCCATCATAGTCCAGCAGGGGATGGATGCCGGTAAGCTGACCGACGGCAAGCTGGATGTGACCGTGGGGCCTCTGGTCAATCTGTGGGGCTTTGGCCCGGACAAACGGCCGGTCAAGCGGCCCGATGAGG
>NZ_CAWNZT010000079.1:0-6613 GCF_963878965.1 Aeromonas sp. HMWF015
GTATACACACTTTCCAGGCGTGCTCCTTCAGCCACTCGGACACCTCACCAAATTTTGGTCTGTGGTTTAACGTGTTCAGCCAACACAGTATTCGCTACGCTGTTGCGCTGGAACGGGGCGTAATTTAGGGGAAAGCCCCGCCCGCGTCAACGGCTTTTTTCACCTGGCGAACCGTTCGAACACTTAATGCACAGATTCCGGTGCAACCTGGATTTCCGGCAGGTTGAGGAAGCCGGAACGTTCGCATTCAGCAACCAGTTCGTGGGTGGCAGCGATGGTGCTTTGCACGAACAGCAGGAACTGCTCGACGCTGAGTCCGGCCTTGGTAAAGACGGTGTGGCCGACCACCAGCCGCGGCAGGTTGTCATCGATGATATCGAGGAACACCTTGAGGGAGGGGTACTGCATATTGAGTCGGCCCAGTTCGGCAACCAGCGGCAGCATTGCGGAGGGGCGCACTTCCAGCTCGGAGGAGAACAGCAGGCCTTCCTCTTCCACGAAGATCCGGCTCTCCTGAATACCATCGACCGACTGCAAAGAGACAATGTGGATACCGTGACACTGGTCGCAGACATAGTGCTCGATACGAGCCTGTTGCAACCAACGCATTATCATTTCGGAGCTGGGGATATTCATCATTTCCACGACAAGATTGGGATCAAGGGGCGCAGTCTAAACCAATTTGCTATCAACAAAAAGCACGCCAACCCGATAACCCTGCGGCTCGCTTCTTTTTGGCAAGCGCTATGCATATACTCAGCCAAATCCACGATGACGCTTGCCCCACAGGGGGCCCCATGACTATCCAAGAAAAGTATCGCCTTCATCTGAAATCACTCTCGGATGAGCTGCTCACCCTGCAAAAACCCATCCGCATTCTGGATGCCATCAAATGGCCACGCCATCTGCAGGATCGCTTTCTGGCAAGCGGTGGCAGGGAGCTGCCCGCTATCGACAGGCACTTCTATGATGCCCTCCCCCTCGGCTTCGATCCGCGCAACAAGTATCTGGAGCTCAAGGAGCTGCGGGACCGGATCCGCAGAAAACTGGGGCCACAGGACGATCTTGGCCGGATCCTGCAAGAGACGGTCGATCAGTACATGGTGGTGATCGAGATGCTGCGCCAGCGCGGCCAACCCGATTTTCAGCGTTACAGCCAGCTGCTTTATGGCTCTGCCAGCGATCACCTGCGTGGGGATCGCAAGACCCTCAAGGAGCTGGGCGCCCGCCTGTGCGATATCTTCTCCCTGCCCGGCGCGCGCCATCTGGTGCGCCCCTACCCCAAGGAGTTCGAAGGAGAAGCCGCGGTCGTCAAACTGCAGGGCAAGCTGTCGAGCTACTTCAGTGACGGCACTGTGCAGGTGAAGCTGAGCGATGGCATCGTCTCCGATGCCGCGGCTGGTGGCGACTACATCAAGCTCAACTCCCACGCCCGTTTCTCCGAGCTGGACTTGCAGGTGCTGGAGGTACACGAGGGGTGGGTCCATGTCGGCACCACCCTCAACGGTCGCCAGCAGCCCTATGCCACCTGGCTGAGCGCCGGTTCACCGCGGATCACCGCCTGTCAGGAGGGGTTGGCCGTCCTGATAGAGACCCTCACCTTCAGCTCCTTTCCGGATCGGGCCAAGCGCATCTCCGATCGGGTGATGGCCATCGACATGGCCGAGCGCGGCGCCGATTTTATCGAGGTGTTTCAGCATTTCGTGCAGCAGGGCACCAGCGAGCACGACGCCTACAAGATCACTCAGCGGGTCTTTCGTGGCGGCATGGTGGGCGGCGGTGCCTGCTTTACCAAGGATCTCTCCTACGTGCGTGGCTATGTGGAGACGGTCAACTTTATCCGCAGCGCCGTGCTGGAAGGGGTACCCGAGATCCTGCCGATGCTGTTTGTCGGCAAGGTGACGCTGGATGATATTCCGGTGCTCTATCAGCACTATCTGGAGGGGCTGATTGCCGCCCCCCGCTACCTGCCGCCGATGTTTCGCGATCTCACCGGCCTCTACGTTTGGTTCGGTTTTGCCTCCGGCATGTCACTGGTCGATATCGGTCGGGTACAGCATCATTTTCGCCAGCTGTTTCAACGCCTGCCGGTGGCCGACCCCATCATCGCACCGGTGGATATCGAGATTGACTGAACCGCAGAGAAGCAAGCAGGAAAAGAAAAAGGGCGCCAGATTGGCGCCCTTCTCGACGATTCAAATATCGCAGCCGACTTACTTGTAGGCCCGACCTTCCAGATAGTGTTTGCGACAGAGTGACACATAGCGATCGTTGCCGCCGATCTCCACCTGTTCGCCATCACGCATCACCTGACCCGCTTCGTTGACCCGGGAATTCATGTGAGCCTTGTTGCCACACCAGCAGATACTCTTCAGCTCTTCAAACTTGTCGGCCAGACAGAGCAGATGGTAGGAACCGGGGAACAGCTCGCCGCGAAAATCGGTCTTGAGGCCATAGGCCATCACCGGAATATCCTGCTCATCGACGATGCGGGCCAGCTGGTAGACCTGCTCACGGGTCAGGAACTGGGCCTCGTCCACGATAAAAACATCGATATGTTTCTTCGCATGGCGCTCTTTCACCATTTCAAACAGATCGCAGCTGTCGCTGAACACGTCCACCTTCAGTTCAAGGCCAACCCGGGCACTGATCACCCCGACCCCGAAACGGTCATCGATGGCTGGCGTCATCGCCAGAGGATGCATGCCCCGCTCCAGATAGTTGAAGTGCGCCTGAATGAGCTGGGTGGATTTGCCTGAATTCATGGTGGCAAATTTGTAGTGCAGTGAAGCCATGATACTGTTCCGAAACTGAATTTATGGGGCGCATGCTAACCAAAGCCCCTGACAAAACCAAGGGGCCCGCGGGCCCCTTGCTCTATAAATGTTATGCGGCTGCCAGCACTGGCCGCGCTTTGGCCTTTTTCAGGTGATAGCTGGTAAAGAGCACGAACCAGAGGGCACTGACACTGAAACCGGCCAGGCTGGAGTGCATCAAGCCCATCGCCAGGTAACCCATGGCCGCGCCGAAGGCGATGGCCAGCGCATAAGGCAGCTGGGTCATCACGTGATCGATGTGATGGCAACCGGCACCGGTGGCAGAGAGGATGCTGGTGCTGGAGATGGGTGAGCTGTGATCCCCGAACACCGAGCCAGCCAGTACCGCCGCCAGCATCGGCAGCATCAGGCTGATGTCGCTGGCGGCGGCCATGTCACCGGCCAGCGGCAGCATGATACCGAAGGTACCCCAACTGGTACCGGTAGCAAACGCCATGGCACAGGAGAGGATAAAGACCACGGCAGGTAGCACTTCGATCGGCAGGTTGCCGTTAGCCAGCGAAGCCAGGTACTTGCCGGTCTCCACGTCGCGCACCACGGCACCTATGGTCCAGGCAAACAGCAGGATGTTGATGGCTGGCAGCATGGCCATGACGCCTTGCGGAGCGGCCTTGATCCAGTTCTTGGCACCCAGCTTCAGGCGCATCGCCAGACCGATGGAGACCACCAGACTGCACAGGGCACCGTAGACCAGCGAAGAGCCGACGTTGGTATTTTCGAACGAGCCGAGCACGCTGAACGGCAGCCCTTTCTCGCTCAGCACCGCAGCACCGGAATCGATCATAAAATAGATGGTGGCGGCGGTCAGGGTCAGGATCGGCAGTACCATGTCGATCATGCCGCCGTTGCTCTCCTCCGGGCTCTCCATATCCAGACCGATGGGGCGGCCCTTGGACTCATCCCACAGCTTGCCTTCCAGCGCCCACGCTTCGTGTTGACGCATCGGGCCGATGTCGAGTTGGAATGCAATCACCACCAGCACCATGATCAGGGTGAAGACGGCGTAGAGGTTCATCGGGATCATCTCGACAAACGCCGCGATGGGGCTCTGCTCGGTCAGACCGTGGGCCGCCATGATGCCGCCCACCAGGGCGATGATATAGGCGCCCCAGGAGGAGATGGGCATCAGCACGCAGACCGGCGCCGCGGTGGAGTCCAGCAGATAGGCCAATTTGGCACGGGAGATCTGGAAGCGGTCGGTCACCGGACGGCAGATGGCCCCCACCGACAGGCTGTGGAAGAAGTCATCGATAAAGAAGGCAAACACCATCATGCCAGTCAGGGCTTTGGCGCCCTTGCGGGTCTTGGCACGTCGCTCGGCCCACTCGGCAAAGGCACGGGTCGCCCCGGAGACGCTCATCAGGCTGATGAGGCCACCCAGCAGCAGCATAAACAGGATCATGTTGGCGTTGTCACGATTGAGCGCACCATCGACCCAGAAGATCTTGAGCACGGTATTCAACATGTAATGCAGGGATTCGAGGGGTGAAAACTGATTGAGCAGCAAACTGCCGGTGACGATGCCCACACCAAGGGACAGCAGCACGCGGCGGGTCATGATAGCCAGCGCGACAGCCAACAGGGGGGGAAGAACGGACCAACCGGAGTCGGCGAAATGACTAATGTCCATGATCTCTTTGCACCTAAAGATTACAGGTGGAGATCTACCGAGAGGATCTAAAGAAACAAAACCTATGGGGAGGTCATACTCCTCAGCCCCTTCAGGTAGCGCTCCATAGTGGATGACTATGGCAGTCCTGCACCTATTAGATGCAGAACCAGCAGCCCGGTATGATGGCCTGGCCACTTCGGCGCTGACTCCTTTCCTTGTGCATCACAGGCATCACCCTCCGCACAAATACTCATAGGCAGCGCGCCTCTACTTAAAGGTATTCGCCTCACATTTTATCGAGATGGCAGCTTATAGCAAGTTTTTTGATTAAATAGTCACGATAAACATATCAAGGTCGGAAAATGGTAGTCAAATGATGCAACAACGCCAGCTTTGACGCTATTTTCACCTACTGCGGCTTCATTGGCATCCAATCACCAAGCCTATTGCAGGCCATATTAAATATCTGTATTGATGTTCCCCACGGATATTATATTTAACCCGGCTTGACTTATTTAAATCACCAAGCAAGAATCTGCTGGAACATAATATTTTTCTCTGACTCGACGTGGTAACTCCTATGAATGAATTTTTAAAGGTACTGCTTAATATCCGCAGTCTGCGTGCGACCTGCCGCGAGCTTTCTCTGGAACAACTGGAAGAGGCACTGGAAAAACTCTCTACTATCGTTACTGAACGTCAGCAGGATGAAGCTGCCGAGCGTCAGGCCCGTGAAGAGCATCTGCGGAAAATTAACGAATATAGCGAAATGCTTAAAGCCGCCGGTATTGATCCGGCAGAATTGGTAAGCGCTGTCGCCACCAACCCCGGCAAATCAGAAAAAGCCAAGCGGGCGCCACGTCCTGCCAAATATCGCTATCAGGATAATGGCGTAGAGAAAACCTGGACCGGCCTGGGCCGTATGCCTTCGGCTATTGCCAGCGCAGTGGCAGCAGGCAAATCACTGGAAGACTTTGCTATCTGATCTCAATCTCGTTGCTAATAAAAAACCTCGCCAAGGCGAGGTTTTTTATTGCCGCTTAAATGTGACATATCAGATAGCCGATTGCGGGCGATCTGCTGCCTTGACCCACAGCACTTCACGATCCCCTGCTACGCAGATGAGATAGCGGGCAACGGTAAAGAACCAGTCACTCATCCGGTTCAGATAGGGCAGCACCTCGGGATTGACCCGCTCTTCCCGGCTCAATGTCAGCAGCAAGCGCTCGCAATGACGCACCAGAGTACGCACCACATGCGCTTGCGCCGCGGCACGGGAACCACCGGGCAATATAAATTGGCGCAGCGGCGGCAATGGCTCACTATAACGATCTATCTGCTGTTCAAGGCGAGTGGTCCAGGCGGCATTAACTTGCCAAATTGATTCATTCTGGGCGTCGCTGGAGAATGCCAACTCGCCCCCCAGATCAAACAACTCCTGTTGCAACAGCTGTAAATCAGCCAATAAGCCGACCTCTTGCGATGGGACGTCACAAATCAACAAACCAATATGGGAGTTGAGCTCATCGATATAACCGTAGGTCTCGACCCGCAAATGATCCTTGGGCAATGGGATACCATCGGCCAGCCGGGTCATGCCCTTGTCGCCCTGCCTCGTATATATTCTCATACCGACATCCTGTTAATAATGGGAATAATCATGGACTCGAGTCCATTGAGTTTGATTTCGTAAGCCAACGCCAGCGTCTGGCCCAATTTACCCGCCGGAAAACCGCTGCGCGCCATCCACACCAGATAGGGCTCGGGAATATCGATGATACGTCGCCCCTGATATTTACCGTAAGGCATCTTGTTGGTCAGAGTCAGCAGCACCTGTTCGTCGGATAGCCAATCCATATTAATCGATATCCAGATATTTATGAGTCTGGATAGAGAGCCGCCAGTTACGCGCGATACAGGTATCCATCGCCAATTGGGTGGCCCTGGGCTTCTGGCTGATCGGCTGCAAGGCAATGACCACATCAGGGCACAGGGTAGCAGTAGCGAGCAGCGCATCCAGCTCTTCAATATGGTGCTCGGTGGCCACCGGATGCTTGATCTCGTTGGCCCGTTCCAGCGCCGAGACCAGCACAGGCAGCCCCCCTTTCATGCCAATTTTGGGGGAGACGGTCACCCAGGTCTGCTCATGGGTCTTGATCTCGCT
>NZ_CAWNZT010000080.1:0-1110 GCF_963878965.1 Aeromonas sp. HMWF015
GGATTCATACCCCGCCACTTTTTTTGCTGCGTTTTGGAAGAGGAAGATAAGCTTATATGTTGGGACAGCATAGAGAAATGACAGACTGACTGACAGAAGGTGAGTCAACAGAACGTGCGGAGGACAGCAAACAAAATAACCCAATGGCAAACAAATCGGTAAACCACATAGCCTTCAAACAAGGAGGTCAGCATCGTCCAAGATAACAGCAAGAGGATTAACAGAATGTGGGTTCAACTGACCTGACGATATTGCTCGGTCACGGTAATACGCGGTTTCATCCGGTTATTCATCACCTTGATCACCCCGAAACGCGGCAGGGTTTTGCTGGTGGTCAATACCAGATCGGCACTGAGGTTCAAACAAACGCTGGCCTGCTCCCCCACCTCAATGACCATAAATTCGCCGTTGCCATGGGGTGTATTCATCAGGACCAGATCACCGTTTTGCGGGATCACTTGCGGATGCTGTTCACTAAAAAACCAGCTTTGCGGCATCAGGGGTTTATAAAAACGACTGACCGCGATGGCATTAAGCACCAACTGAACCTGATGGGGAATACTCCACTCAAGTTCGGCTGCTTTATCCATCAACTGATAATAGAGGGCGGCATCATCGACACAAAAAGGTTGGGTCGCAAACGAGCTGGGCACCAGTTGTCGCCCTTTATACTCGGTCGCAAATAACATGTTATCAGACAGGTCCAACATCAGACGGTCACTCTGGGCATCATAGTGCCATTGCCAGCTATCGGTCGGTTGGATAAACATGTTGGAGCCCTTACTTGATAATTACCAGTTGACTTTATTCCATATGCAGGAAATCAGCAACGTCAAATAAAGGGCTCCGCCATCTATTTCTTAAATATTGGTCACAATCTCTTTGACCAACCCCGGCCCTTTATAAATAAAGCCGCTATAAATTTGTACCAGACTGGCACCGGCGGCCAATTTTTCACGGGCGGCCATGGCACTATCAATACCACCCACCCCGATAATTGGCAGAGCACCATTGAGCGCCTTGGCCAGATGACGGATCACCTCGGTACTCTTGTGCTGCAGCGGACGACCACTCAGGCCACCCGCTTCACCGGCGTGGGGCATGTCATAA
>NZ_CAWNZT010000081.1:0-3464 GCF_963878965.1 Aeromonas sp. HMWF015
TTTTTATTCCGCCCGATCGCGGTCATGGGGATGACTTGCTCCCCTTGCTGACTCTGATTAGGATGGTTTTTGACCTGAACCTGTTGGCGGAGGTGTGACGATGAAAGGGGTATTGCTGCGTTGGCTGGCCCGTTACGACGTGTGGTGCGAGGAGTGGGGGCTCACCCAGGAAAACCGGCGCTGCTGCACGCCGGTTCGTTATGATGATGATTCAAGCAAAGAGCGAGCTTGCACAGAAGAGGCTGAGCTCAATCAAAATTGCGGGTCACGGCACCGGTAACACTGTTGTACTCGAAGCCGAGGCCGTTGGGGTGATCCGGGAAGCGGCCGATAGAATCGCGAAGAATATAGGTGCAATTCCTATGGGTTTGACCATGCTCGTCGGTTTTGTAATTGCTGCTGACTGTAGATATGTAGTCTGCTTTGTCGCGCAGAGCTTGGTTTTCATTGCTGGCTGCAACCGTGTATTCAGTTTCGAGTAACTCCTTGAAGACAAGCTTGCAGTCATCATTTCCAGAAATAGAAATATAGTCTGATGGCAGTTTGCTCAGGTCATACGTCTCGTTTATGCCTTTTCCGCTGCCCTCTTCAGAGCCCACCGGCCAGCCATAGAGATTGATGTCCATATTCTTGGCGCCAAAGCTTCCCAGATTATATAGAGCGAGTGCTTGTCCTTGTGTGGCTACCGCCCATCCTGCATTAGCCAGCTGTACCGCGCTGGCAAAGCTGCCTGCGGTCGCCGAGACCGTGCTTTTCAGGGCATCATCCTTGATATTGATAAAGCGGGGCAGGGCGGTGACGGCCAGGATCCCCAGCACTATGATCACCAGCACCAGTTCAATCAGGGTAAAGCCGTTGTTTCTGTTGTTCATCATGTTCAATGACCCATTTAAATACCGCAAACAGGTGTGAGTGATATGCAGCTGATAGATACCCATTGCCATCTCGACTTTCCGGTGTTTGACCAGGACAGGGAGGCACTGCTGGCCCGTTGCCGGGCATTGGGGGTGACGGAGTATATCATTCCTGCCATCGCAGAAGATAACTGGACTCGTGTGATGGCACTGGCAGAGCAACATGACGGCCTCTTTTATGGTCTGGGCGTTCATCCCTGGTATGCCGGTGAACAGCGTGAGGGGGTGATGGAACGGTTGCGAGCGTTGGTGATGAGCCAGCCTGCAGGGCTGGTGGCCATTGGCGAGTGCGGGCTTGACCTCCGTTCTCACGTGCCGCAGGAGGGGCAGCTTGCGCTGTTTGAGGCTCAGGTCCGGCTGGCTGTTGATGCCGGGCTTCCCCTTATGATCCACTCGGTGCGTGCCAATGACACTGTGGCCAAGCTGTTGCGCCGCTTCAAGCCGCCTCGTGGTGGGGTGATCCATGCTTTCAGCGGTTCGTTGCAGCAGGCGGAGGCTTTCTGGCAACTGGGCTTTCGACTCGGGGTGGGCGGGGTAATCAGTTTTGAGCGGGCGAACAAGACGCGAGAGGTATTTCGGGCTATGCCGCTCGAGGCTCTGGTGCTGGAAACCGATTCGCCAGATATGCCGTTGCAAGGCGCACAAGGCTCCCGAAATACACCGGAAGCGCTGCCGAAAATAGCGGAAATAATGATGACATTGCGGGATGAACCATCGGCAGATGTTGCCAAGGTGTTATTTGAAACTGCCCGGCATATTTTCCATCACGACCAATAGCCATAAAACAAATTCGCAACACCTGATTTAGTTGTCAGGAAAAAAAATGAGCGTAAAAATCGTTTGCTGTCTAATTTTGTGACACTTGGACATTTTGATAACGATAAAATGTGACCAGCATTCTATTTTATCGGACTTTAATTAGTATAATGCGCTCCCCTTGATTAGTTGGGTTTAATAACAACTCGCTAACAAGCCAGGTGCTACTAGAGGAAGATAATAATGAATTTGTTCATGGGTCTGGTAGGGATGGCGACGCTCGTCCTTATCGCGGTGCTGTTCTCCAGCAATCGCAAGGCAATCAACGTTCGTACCGTTGTCGGTGCGTTCGCAATTCAAGCCGGTCTGGGGGCGTTTGTACTCTATGTTCCGGTTGGTCGCGATATCCTGGTCGGCGTATCCGACGCGGTATCCAGCGTGATCAGCTACGGCCAGAACGGGATCGACTTCCTGTTTGGCGGTCTGGTCAGCAACAAGATGTTTGAAGTGTTTGGTGGCGGCGGCTTTGTCTTTGCCTTCCGTGTTCTGCCGGTCATCATCTTCTTCTCTTCCCTGATTGCAGTGCTCTACTACCTGGGCATCATGCAGATAGTCATCAAGTTGCTGGGCGGCGGTCTGCAGAAAGTACTGGGTACTTCCCGCACCGAATCCCTGTCTGCAACTGCCAACATCTTCGTCGGTCAGACCGAAGCGCCGCTGGTGGTTCGTCCTTACATCGCCAAGATGACTGACTCCGAGCTGTTCGCCGTCATGTGTGGTGGTCTGGCTTCCGTTGCCGGTTCCGTACTGGCCGGTTACGCCTCCATGGGCGTGAAGATGGAGTACCTGATTGCTGCCTCCTTCATGGCTGCACCGGGTGGTCTGCTGTTCGCCAAGCTGCTGGTTCCCGAAACCGAGACCCCGAACTACGACGAAAGCTCTGCCGATGCCGAGCTGGATGACAAGCCTGCCAACGTCATTGACGCTGCTGCTGCTGGTGCCTCTGCCGGTATGCAACTGGCCCTGAACGTCGGCGCCATGCTGCTGGCCTTCATCGGTCTGATTGCCATGATCAACGGCATCTTCTCCGGTGTGGGTGGCTGGTTCGGTTATCCGCAACTCTCTCTGGAACTGCTGCTGGGCTGGATCTTCTCCCCGCTGGCCTTCCTGATCGGTGTGCCCTGGAATGAAGCAGTGGTTGCCGGTTCCTTCATCGGTCAGAAGCTGGTAGTGAACGAATTCGTGGCTTACCTGAACTTCGCTCCGTACCTGAAAGACGAAGTGCTGATCAACGGTGTGGCCATGTCCGATCACACCAAGGCGATCATCTCCTTCGCGCTGTGTGGTTTTGCCAACCTCTCCTCTGTTGCCATCCTGCTGGGTGGTCTGGGGTCCATGGCGCCGAACCGCCGCGGTACCATTGCACGCTTTGGTCTGAAAGCCGTACTGGCTGGCTCTCTGTCCAACCTGATGTCTGCCACTATCGCAGGCTTCTTCCTGGCACTGTCCGGCATGTAATCGCCGCCTGACTGACAGGGTATAAACACGAACGCCACGGCATCTGCCGTGGCGTTCGCGTATGGAGCGGTGACAACCGTTTTCCTATCTAAACTAATAATAAAATGAGTCAAATCGGAGGTTATATGAATGAAGTGCTACTGGCGATGGTGGCCGGCTTTATAGTTGGTTTGTTGTTTTCTTTCCTCAAATTGCCGATCCCTGCGCCTCCCGTTTTGTCCGGGGTAATGGGGATCGTCGGGGTCTATCTGGGGGGATTGGCCTACTCCTGGATCC
>NZ_CAWNZT010000082.1:0-3183 GCF_963878965.1 Aeromonas sp. HMWF015
TCGGCAGCCCATGGACGCGAACTCTATGTACGCGCCATCTTCGGTGAATTCGGAGATATTGAGATGCGGGAACCACCAACCTATGTGCCTAGCGAAGCCGATCAGCAGCGCAAGCTCGACACATTGCAGGCCGACGCGGCCCTCCGCATTGCTCCGTTGCTGGATGCCAAGGAGCTGAACATAGCAACGCCAGAAGAACTGGCCAGGCTCGATACCCTGCAGCGCTACCGCATCGCGCTGATGCGCCTGCCACAAAGTGAGGGCTGGCCCACCGATGTAACCTGGCCGGATGTTCCGCAATGAGTTGGACGCAAGGCACGCTGCGCTGGCCAGCGAGTACAGGGACGATACACACCCGCGCCAGCGGGGTGCTTGGCCAACTGCCAGAAAGCCAAACAGGCGCGATGGCCCGCTTGCAGGCACTGGCACCCAGGGCGCAATACCGCCCCACGCCCATCGGCCAGGCCGCTGCCGCGCTGGCTGGGCTGCGGACTGAGCTCGATCGGCTGCTGGTCACCGGCCGCTGCATGACTGTGACCCCATATCAGCATGGGGTGGGCCA
Source organism: Aeromonas sp. HMWF015 (assembly GCF_963878965.1). Classification (NCBI taxonomy): domain Bacteria; kingdom Pseudomonadati; phylum Pseudomonadota; class Gammaproteobacteria; order Aeromonadales; family Aeromonadaceae; genus Aeromonas; species Aeromonas sp. HMWF015. Next base: position 563 of record NZ_CAWNZT010000082.1, read on the forward strand.
GCACCAGGGCAACCAGTACAGCCTCGCCGCCCCCAATGCGGTGGCCACCCTTGCCGCCAAGCTGCAGGACGGGGCAGATCCCCTGCTACCGACTGGCCAGCTGCACGCCATCGCCTGGCTGGTCACCGGTAACAGCGAAACCGCGCTGGCCGATGCATTGGCGCCGCTTTGTAGCATCCTGCCGCTGCCGGAGTGGTGCGCAGCCCTGCGTCGCCTCACGGCCGACAATGATGCCATGAGCAAACCCACCGCCGCCAAGGTGCCACGCTGGAAGGCAGATGAGCCGCTGGTATGGGATCCGCTGCGCCCTGCTTGCTCATTGCTTGGGGCCGAGCTCGCCCAACTGGAGAGCCTGGCACTGGGAACTACTACCCCGATCGCCCAGATGGCCGCCTTGGCACAACGCCGCGCGGCCAAACTGGCAGAGCTGGAGAAGGCACTGGGCCAGCTGGCTACCATCAGCGGCAAGCTGTGGCACTGGCAGGGACAAGGCGATGCGGCAAGCCTGGCAGCCCAACTAGGCAAGAGCAGCCCGCCAGACCATAGCCACAGCATGACGGTCGGCGCCCTGCTGCTCTCCCCCTCCCCACTCACCTTCTGGAAGGAGTTAACCAAATGAGCCAAACCGCCATGCTCACCCTGGACGGTGAACCGATTGTGATGAAGTCGATGCGGATCACCGCATCGATGCAGTTTCAGGACAAGGACAGCAGCGGCCAGACCAGCTCGACCAGCAGTTCGGAGCAAGGGGCCAAAGCCAAAGAGCTCGATATCTCGGGGCTAGTCCCCTTCAAGGATGAGCAGACCCTAAGCAGGCTGTTTGAGCTGGCCGATGCCAAAGGGGATGGCGGTAAGCGCCATATCTACCGGGTCGGGTCGCTGCTGGCCAAGTCGGTGAAGGTGCGTCAGGTCAAGTTTGCCGGCCGCATTACCGCCAGCGAACAAGAGGGGCTGCTGGCGTGGCAAGTGCAGTTCACCCTGCGCGAACACAACTCGGTACCCGAGAAGCGGGAACAACGGATGCCCAAGGCGCCCGCCACCGTGGGCCAGGGCAACGCCAACACCAAACCGGCCAAGCCGTCAGAGGGGGCTCCTGCCTCCGAGCAGGAACAGCTGAGCTCGTGGGAGCAGGCCATCAAGGGGCTGGATAACAAACTGGGAGACCTGATGGCGTGAAACTCTCGACCAACCTCACCCTGGGCGGCCAACTAGCCAACCTCATCGACCACGATATCGTGCTGGATCTCTGCGCGGGCGGGCGCGCCGGCCTCACCATCGAGGGGGTCGCCGAGAAGGGGCAAACCCTGACCGTGGATCTGGGCTACAACGGCGAGCTGCGGCGCTGGTTTACCGGATATGTGTATGACGTACAGCCTGCCAGCAATGGCGCCAGCAAGCTGCTGTGCCGAGAGCTGGCCGGGATACTGGGGAGTGCATTTCCGGTCAGCCTGCAGCATGCCACCCTACGCGGTCTGCTGGCCTGGTTGAGCGACCAGACCCGGCTCACCTTTTTGCTACCTGACGGGGCCGACTATACCGATCGGCCTATCCCCAACTTCACCAGCGCCGGCACCGGCTATCAGCTGCTCAACAACGCGGGTCGCGCCTTTGCGGTACCTGACTTCATCTGGCATCAGCAACCGGATGGCGCCATCTTCGTGGGCAGTCATGCCCATAGTCGTTGGGCGGATAGGCCAGTTGAGCTGGATCCGGCCTTCTCCGGCCGCCAGGCGGGCAACACCCTCACCACGGCGCCGATCCCGGCTATGCGCCCGGGGGCTATCGTCAACGGCAAGCGGGTGGTGCGGGTACGCCTCAAGGGTGATGAGATGACCCTCACCACAGCCACGCCAGGTAAACCGGTGAAGTCGCCGGAGCGGCGCAAGATGGAGGGGGAATTCCCGGAGCTGGCCGACCAGATGCACCTGCCCAAGTTCGGGCGAGTCGAGGCTATCAGCGACAGCGCCGCCGCTGGCCAGCTCAATGATCCGTTTCGCCCGCGCTATGCGGCAGACGTGCAACTGCTGGGCGAAGATGGCCAACCAGACAAGGCGGCCCCACTCTATCGCGCAGTGCCGCTGCCGGTACTGTTCGGCGGGCCCGAGCAGGGGCAGCTGCAATTCCCCATCGAGGGAACCATCGTGGAGCTGGGGTTTGCCTTCGGCCGCGCTGACCGACCATTTATTCGCACCGTGCTGGGCTCGGGCTGGCCGCTGCCGGATATCACCCCGGGCGAACAGCTCCAGCAGCAACGAGCCGAGGTGTTCAGCCGCACCGATACCGTGGGCAACCAGCGCCGCCATACCGACCGCACCCAGCACGACAAGGCACTGTTGATGCACCGCGAGGCGGATGACTACCTGGGCGAGTTCGGCCAGCATCGGCTCACCACCCAACAGCACAGCGTGGAGCAGATCGGGGCGATGAAGCGCATCGAGGCGCTCGGGGCCATCGAGCTGCTGGCCGGTGATGACTTGGTGGCGGGGTGCCTGGGAAACATGAGCCACACCGTGGCCGGTGATCTGGTGGAGGTGATCGGGCAAATGCGGCGCAGTGTGGCCGGAGAGCTACAGCACTTCGAGGCGTCACGTTCGTGGATGGGCAGCGAGGGGGTGAACATC
>NZ_CAWNZT010000082.1:3193-25024 GCF_963878965.1 Aeromonas sp. HMWF015
CAGAGCAAGCAGGCAGGGCAGTTGGCCAAGACCCTTTCCCCAATCATCGAGTAGCTCACCAAGCGAAGAAGGCCCCACATTGTGGGGCCTTCTTCTATCTGCCTGACAGCACCAAGGCATGGCCAGGGAAAGGCGCCGCATGTAGGGCACCGTCAGACAGGCGCACATCATACGTGAGGCACACAACAAAACAATGAAGCCAGAGCCCCACGGAAAACCCACGGCGGCGCCTGCGCTACGGAATCCGCGCTCATCCGCTCCCGCCTGCGGGCTTCACCGGTATAAATTTTTGCAAAAGTGGATTACCGCAAAACCATATGCCCAGACCGCGCCAGATAAAGGATCTGCGGCTTAGCAAGGATCTGAAAGGATCGAAAGAAATTGCAGCGCTTTACAGTTCGAAAGAGACTGGGATGACAGTAGAGAAAACGTAACCTGCTGAATCTATTGGGTACGTCATACTTTCCGTGGGCATTTGAATGAAGGGGGAGGATCTGAGCCGTTGCGTTGATATGGCTGCAAATCGTTTTGTTTCAGGTAGTTAGGCATAATGGGGGAAGATCTCATAACTGAAAATATGAAAGGGCGCGGAAGCCCTGACGCTTTGGTTTCCCTGGACCACGGAAAATCGGCTCTCCATGTCGAGCCCCTTGAGTTTTGTTCTCATCCGAACCTGTGGCAGACTGCCCGCTCACAAAAAGAGCAGACAAAGAGCGGGGGAATTCATGGCGGCCAAAAACATCAGCGAGCTGAATCTCGACGAGTTCACCAAGATACAAGGCCCGGAGCGCGGCAGCGCCAGAGACGGCAGCCGAGTCATGGTGGGCCGAGCAGGGGAACGCGATAGCTGCGTGAAAATGGTGGATGGCAAACTGCAGGTCACCGGCTCTGACGAGTTCCGTCGCACAGTCGAGGAAGCCTATGAGGCCAAGCAAACCCCATCCAGCGGGTTTGGCCCTGCCCCCTATCGGCCGCAACCCACACCAGAACCCGAGCCCACCCTGAGCAAGCTGATGCCGGCAACCCAAGGCCCTGAGATAGAAGTCTTTGACGTGGGGTACTACTGGAACGAATTCCACCAGAGCAAGGAAGCCATCTACAAAAAGTTGTACGGCCCAGAGGCCAACTTTCAGCAACAATCGATGTTTGAACGCAATAACGAACACCTGCAAGACATGGTGCTGCCAGGTGAGATTGTGATTTTGGCCAACACCCCTCAAACATTGGCAGAAAAAGACAGGCTGATCCTGCTTGAGGCACAAGCGAAAGCAGCAAGTGGGGCGCTCCAGAAATTAACCCCAGAAGAGGCCTCAACACTCAAACAACATTTTGACGTCTTTGACTGGGTTGCGGCTCATGACCTAAGCACTACATCGGCAATATTCGGAGCAATAAGCACTGCAGCTTCCAAAAAGTTGGAGCAGGTACAAAATGTACTCAAAGAACTCAATACCCTTTATGTTGCTCACGTCAGCAGCAGCAAAGGGAAACCTTTCCCCCCTGAATTTTACCTGCAAAGACAAATGCTATTCAGCAAGCTGGATGGACACTTGTCAAAACTAGCCGTGTCTGGAATCAGTATTTCGGATTACAGCACCCTCAAAAAGCGACTCGGTCTATCCACAAAATCGGTACTTCATAACTGGCGAACTGTCTCACGCCATGGAGAAGTCCCAGCACTTGGAGAACGAATTGCCCATATGAGTAAGTTCGTTGCAGGCGCAAACCGGATTGGATATGTCAGTATCGGGCTGGACGCGGCGACAGGCTTAACCAAGATTCATCACGCATGTACCGAAGGTACTCAATGCCAAAAAACTACTGCACGTGAAATTGGGCGCTTTAGTGGGGCCGTAGGTGGAGGGATCTGGGGAGCTGAAGTTGGGGGGTCTATCGCTATTGGAGCGGCCAGTGGTGTCGCTATCGCCTTTGGCGTTGTGCTATCAGCTCCTGTTATTGCTGTAGTTGGCATAGGTGGAGCAGTGGCCGGCGGCTATTACGCTGGTGACAAGTTCAGTGAGATGGGAGCTAAGGTTGGAGAAATCATTTCCGATGCTGCCGACAAAGGCTCAGAAAAAGTTATGGATGTTTTGTATAAAATGAAAGGTGCTTTTGATGACTGACATACTCGCTCTGATTGGAGCCATCAGCAGCCTAATATTATTAGGGCTATTTTTCACATTGCCGTTCACTTTGCTAATGATGATTTTCATGACACCAAAGCTGGATCGGTTCATGTCTGACAACCCAAAGTTTGAAAGCCAGTGGTTCGTGAATCGCTTTACGAGATTCCACCGGTATGGTGTTGCTCTGATGGTCGACTCAAAGCGCTACAAATGCCCAAACGGACTAAAGTGGCTAGCTGTCCTATCAACCTTGATGAGTTTCATCTTCCTGGCAGCATGTGTTGGTACACTTTTTCTGCTTTAGGCCATCAACTTTAAGTCATCACTGCAGCATCCCAATGCGACTGATTGGGATCTTGCCTGTCACAACGATGAAGCCCTGCCGCCACTTTGTCGCCACTCAGCAGCAGAAAAACAAAAGGCCATCCGCTAGGATGGCCTTAAGTCATTGAATTCTAATGGTGCCCGGGGTCGGACTCGAACCGACACGGTTATTCACCGGCGGATTTTGAATCCGCTGCGTCTACCGATTTCGCCACCCGGGCAACTGCGAGGGATTATACGAATGGCGCGATGCCATGCAAGGTGTTTTTCGATTGAACACTCCCGTTTGTTCATTTATTCAACGCCTTGCCGATGCGGGGCCAGTTACATAGAATGCCGCCATCATCTTAATGGAATAAAAACGATGGCCAAGCCTAAAAAAGTCCAACAAAAATACCCCTCTCCCGCCACTCAGCCATACCCGTCAGCGGGTCTGCTGCGTCGCCTCGGCGCCCTCATCTATGATGCGCTGGTGGTGACTTCGCTGCTGATCATCGCCGGCTTTATCGGCATGGGTGTCGCCAAGCTGTTGCTGATCACCGGCATGGCAAGCGTACCGGCGGGTGAAGATACCGTCTGGTTGCTGACCCGCCACCACCTGAGCCTGATCTACACCCTGTGGCTCGCCTTCGTCATCTGTGGTTTCTACACCTGGTTCTGGACCCGCGCTGGCCAGACCGTCGGCATGCGCGCCTGGCGGCTGCGCATTCAGAACGAGGATGGCAGCCACATCCGCGTTACCCAGGCGCTGATCCGTCTCGCCACCGCCGCCTTTGGTCTGGGCAACCTGATGTGCCTGTTCAACCGCCAGCGTCCGCGGGCGTTTCAGGATATCTGGGCCGAGTGCGAAGTGATCGTGCTGAGCAAACAGGAGAATCTGGAATTGCTGAACAAGTAATACCGGGTCAATGCAGCAACGAAAGAGGGCACCAACAGGTGCCCTCTTTGCATTTCCTCATAACCTCATGCGGATTACTGCTTGCGGCTGAGGATGTAGAAGGAGATGCCGCCAAACAGCAGGCTGGGCGCGATAGCCGCCAGAATCGGCGGTACCGCATAGACCAGACTGATGGGGCCAAACACCCGATCGCTCACATAGACGGCGAAGCCGGTCATGATCCCCATCAGCATCCGTGCCCCCATGCTCACCGAGCGTAGCGGGCCGAAGATGAAGGAGGATGCCAGCAGGATCATCGCCACCACCGAGAGCGGTGACAGTAATTTGCGCCACATCTCCAGCTTGTAGCGACCGGCATCCTGCTTGTTGGCATCGAGATAGCCGATGTAGTCGAGCAGACCGGAGACCGAGAGGTTCTCGGGGTCGATACTCACCACCCCCAGCTGTTTGGGCGTCAGCTCCGAGCTCCACTCCATCTTGTCATGCTGCTCGCTGCGGATCTGCGCGGGATCGTCGAAGCGGGTAACCTGGGTCTGCTTGAGCAGCCAGTGGTGGCGCTCGAACACCCCCTCCTGCGCCTGCACCACGTCGATCAGCTTGCGCTCGGGGGTGAAGCGATAGAGGGTGATGCCGGTGAGGGCGCCATCGTTACGCACCCCGTTGATATTGACGAAGTTGTTGCCATCGCGAGCCCACACCCCGTAGGCGGAAACCGTCAGACGACCTTCGGACAGCGCGCCCGCCTTGATGTCATCAGCTATCCGCTTGGCGGCGGGGGCCACATATTCCCCCATCAGCCCCACCATGATCATCAGCGGGATCGCCGTCTTGAGCGCCGCCATCACGATACTGATCTTGGAGCGACCCGCCGCCTGCATCACCACCAGCTCGGAGCTGGTCGCCAGCTGACCCAAACCAATCAGGCCACCCAGCAACGCGGCCAGCGGGAAGAAGAGCACCGCCTCCTTGGGCATGGAGAGCAGCACATAGTAGAGGGCGTTGATCATGTCGTAGTTGCCGTCACCGACCGACTTGAGCTGCTCCACATACTTGATGAGCGCAGCAAGGCCAACGAGCGTGATTTCACACAGCAGGATCGACATAAAGATGACCCTACCGATATATCTATCGAGAATGCCAAACATCAGCAGAAGTTCCTATGTTGCAGCATCATGCTGATTTTCTGTTGAAATAGCGCCCTTTCACCCCGTTCCACCAGCTGGTGCCCTGCAGATTGAGGGGCAGGCCGATAAACAGCAGGTAACCGAGCGGCACCAGGAACATCCCCGGCCAGTAGGGCAGCCGACCGCTATCGATAGCCGAACGGGCGGCACTGAGCAGCAGGAAGTAGGAGAGATAGAGCATGATGGCCGGCAGCAGCTTGGCGTAGCGACCCTGACGGGGATTGACCCGCGCCAGCGGTACCACCAGCAGGGTGAGCACCGGAATGGAGAGGGGAAGCGAGATACGCCACTGCAATTCCGCCATCATGGCGCTGTCCTGGGTACCGAACAGTTCCATGGTCGGCTTGGCCGCCGCCTTGCGGTTGGAACGCTCCATCTCTTGCTGGCGGATCACCAGACCATATTCGCGAAAATCGGAGATCTGGAACTGCTTGCCGGAGAAGTTCCCCTCGTAGCGGGAGCCATCCATCAGGGTCAGCCACTGCAGGCCGTTCTCGTCGACCGTCACCACCCCTTCGCTCGCCACCACCACCGAGGGAGGATTGTTCCCCTCCGCCCGCTGCAGCACGAAGATCTTTTGCAGTTTTGAGCCGTTGTCGTTCAAATCCTGGATATAGGCAACCAGACGCCCCTTGTCGAGCTCCATAAAGCGGCCCGCCTGCAGGAAGGAGATACCCGGATCCGCCTTGAACTCGTCGATCACCTGATACTCGCGCTCCTTGGCCTGCGGGGCGATCCAGCCGGTGTTGAACGCCGCGACCACCGCCGTCAGCAAGGCCAGCAACATGGCGCTGCGCATCACGAAACGGTGGCTGAAGCCGACCGCATGCATCACCGTCATCTCGCTTTCGGCGTAGAGGCGACCATGGGCAAACAAAATGGCTAAAAAGAGACTGATAGGCAGCATCAACAACGCCATATTGGGCAAGTTGAGCAGCAGCAGGGTGGAGACCAGACGTGTCGGCACCTCGCCATCGGCGGCGTCGCCGATGATCTTGATAAATTGTTGGCTGACAAAGATAAGCAGCAATACGAATAACACTGCCAGCTGGGTTTTCAGGGTTTCCCTGAACAAATATCGGAAAACGATCACAGTCATTCCCAAGTAAACTTGTGTTTTTAGTCGAATGCCTGAAAAATAGGGCCGTATATTGGATTTTTACCAGTTTGAACTGCGGAGCCTGTGGCTGTTCGCTCCGCCTCTGATACCCCAACAAGCACCGCATTATTCAATAAAAGGTGCCTTTTGTCTTTAGGATGTAGGAGATTCCATGGAGTTCAGTGTAAAGAGTGGCAGTCCAGAGAAGCAACGGAGCGCCTGCGTCGTAGTCGGCGTATTTGAGCCTCGTCGCCTCTCTCCGGTTGCCGAACAACTGGACAAGATCAGCGATGGCTATATCAGTTCGCTGCTGCGCCGTGGTGACCTGGAAGGGAAACCAGGCCAGATGCTGCTGCTGCATCAAGTACCGGGCGTGCTCAGCGAGCGCGTACTGCTGGTCGGATGCGGCAAGGAGCGGGAACTCGACGAACGCCAGTACAAGCAGATCATCAACAAGACCATCACCACCCTGAACGAAACAGGCTCCATGGAAGCGGTCTGCTTCCTCACCGAGCTGCACGTCAAGGGTCGGGATACCTATTGGAAGGTGCGCCAGGCGGTAGAAACCACCAAGGCGGGCCTCTACAGCTTCGATCAGTTCAAGACCAACAAGGCCGAGCCACGTCGCCCGCTGCGCAAGCTGGTCTTCAACGTGCCGACGCGTCGGGAACTGACCATTGGTGAAAAAGCCATCGCTCACGGTCTGGCCGTGGCCAAGGGTGTGCGGGTCTGCCGCGACGTGGCGAACATGCCGCCCAACGTCTGCAACCCGGCCTATCTTGCCTCCCAGGCCCGTCGTCTGGCCGATGCCTACGACAACATCACCACCAAGGTGGTGGGCGAGCAGGAGATGGCCGAACTCGGCATGAACTCCTATCTGGCGGTGGCCCGCGGCTCCGACAACGAAGCCATGATGGCCATCATCGAATACAAGGGTCATCCGGATGCCAAGCCCATCGTGCTGGTCGGCAAGGGTCTGACCTTTGACTCCGGCGGCATCTCCATCAAGCCGGCCGACGGCATGGACGAGATGAAGTACGACATGGGTGGCGCTGCCTCCGTGCTCGGCACCATGCATGCGCTGGCACAGCTGCAACTGCCGATCAACGTCATCGGCGTGCTGGCAGGCTGCGAGAACATGCCGGGTGGCAACGCCTATCGCCCGGGTGACATCCTCACCTCCATGTCCGGCCAGACCATCGAAGTGCTCAACACCGATGCGGAAGGTCGTCTGGTGCTGTGTGATGCGCTGACCTATGTGGACCGCTTCGATCCGGAAACCGTGATCGACGTGGCGACCCTGACCGGTGCCTGCGTCATCGCGCTGGGCCACCACACCTCGGGTCTGCTGGCCAACCACAACCCGCTGGCCCACGAGCTGCTCAACGCCTCCGAGCAGGCGGGTGATCGCGCCTGGCGTCTGCCGCTGTTTGACGAGTATCAGGAGCAGATCGACAGCCCGTTCGCCGACATGGCCAACATCGGCGGTCGTCCGGCCGGCACCATCACCGCGGCCGCCTTCCTGTCACGCTTCACCAAGAAGTACAACTGGGCCCACCTGGATATCGCCGGGACTGCCTGGAAGAGTGGCAAGGATAAAGGCTCCACCGGTCGTCCGGTGCCCCTGCTGACCCAGTTCCTGCTGAACCGGGCTGGCGTGGATATCGAAGAGAAAGAGTAACTATCCCACCCTGTCTGATGCGTACATCAACGGGGTTGGCGTTACCCTGAACCACAAGGAAGAGGCCCGCCTCTTCCTTGTTTCATTCTTGAATCAGTGAGCTGCGGACGGGAAACGCCCCGTCAGCCTCATGAGGCGGTCAACACTCCGTCACCGCAAAACGGGATCAACCTGATGAGCCAAGTGACCTTTTACCTGATGAGCGAACAGGATGACGCGCAGGCTTCTGCGGTCGAGCGACTGGCCTGCACTCTCGCGGCCGAGTCGTGGGGCGCGGGCCATATCTACCTGTTCTGCAACGACGAGGCCCAGGCCCTGCGTCTGGACGAGCTGTTGTGGCAGCTGCCGCCGGAGCGCTTCGTACCGCACCAGCTGCAAGGGGAAAGCGGCATGGCCCCGGTGGAGATCGGCTATCAGCCACCGAAACGGCGCTACGCCCGCCTCATCAATCTGGCCACTGCGATACCTTTGTTTGCAGGACACTTCGCTCAAGTGGTAGATTTTGTCCCCACTGACGAAACACAAAAGCAGCAAGCTCGCGAGCGCTACAAGCACTATCGCCAGGCAGGCCATGCCCTCGAAATGAGGGATCAGCCCGTCCTTGCCGCACCGGATCCGGCGCAGCCCTGACTGCAACCAATTGATCCATAAAGAATCAACACCAGACTCCATCCATCCAGATTACGGCGAGACCATGGAAAAGACTTTTAATCACAACGCCATCGAACAGGCGCTCTATCAGCACTGGGAAGCCCAGGGTTACTTCAAGCCCCACGGCGACACCAGCAAAGACTCCTTCTGCATCATGATCCCGCCGCCGAACGTCACCGGCAGCCTGCACATGGGTCACGCCTTCCAGCAAACCCTGATGGATACCCTGATCCGCTACAACCGCATGCAGGGCAAAAACACCCTGTGGCAGGCAGGTACCGACCACGCCGGTATCGCCACCCAGATGGTGGTTGAGCGCAAGATCGCGGCAGAAGAGGGCAAGACTCGCCACGATTACGGCCGTGATGCCTTCATCGACAAGATTTGGCAGTGGAAGGAAGAGTCCGGTGGCACCATCACCCGCCAGATGCGCCGTCTGGGCGACTCCGTGGATTGGGAGCGCGAGCGCTTCACCATGGATGAGGGTCTCTCCGCCGCCGTGCAGGAAGTGTTTGTTCGTCTCTACGAAGATGGCCTGATGTACCGCGGCAAGCGTCTGGTGAACTGGGATCCGAAACTCAACACCGCCATCTCCGATCTGGAAGTGGAAAACCGCGAGATCAAGGGCCACATGTGGCACCTGCGCTATCCGCTGGCCAACGGCGCCAAGACTGCCGAAGGCAAGGATTACCTGATCGTCGCCACCACCCGTCCGGAGACCATGCTGGGCGATACCGCCGTGGCCGTGAACCCGGAAGACCCGCGCTACAAGGCGCTGATCGGCCAGCACATCATGCTGCCGCTGGTGAACCGTCTGATCCCCATCGTTGCCGACGAACACGCCGACATGGAGAAGGGCACCGGTTGCGTGAAGATCACCCCGGCCCACGACTTCAACGATAACGAAGTGGGCAAGCGCCACAGCCTGCCGATGATCAACATCTTCACCCTGGACGCCCACGTGCGTGCCGAGGCTGAAGTAGTCGACACCCACGGCAACCCGAGCACCGCCTACGACGCGGCCCTGCCGGCCGAGTTCGCCGGTCTGGAGCGCTTCGCCGCCCGTAAAGCGATTCTGGCCAAGCTCGAAGAGCTGGGTCTGCTGGACGAGATCAAGGATCACGTGCTGCAACAGCCTTACGGCGATCGCGGTGGCGTGCCCATCGAGCCGATGCTGACCGACCAGTGGTACGTGCGCGTGGCACCGATGGCCAAGACCGCCATCGAGGCGGTGGAAGATGGCCGCATCCAGTTCGTGCCGAAGCAGTACGAAAACATGTACTTCTCCTGGATGCGCGACATTCAGGACTGGTGCGTCTCCCGTCAACTGTGGTGGGGTCACCGCATCCCGGCATGGTATGACGACGCCGGCAATGTCTACGTTGGCCGCAGCGAAGATGAAGTGCGCGCCAAGCACAGCATCCCGTCAGTGACCACCCTGCGTCAGGACGAAGACGTGCTCGACACCTGGTTCAGCTCCGCCCTGTGGACCTTCTCCACCCTGGGCTGGCCGAACAACACCGAGGCACTCAAGACCTTCCACCCGACCGACGTGCTGATGAGCGGCTTCGACATCATCTTCTTCTGGATTGCCCGGATGATCATGATGACCATGCACTTCATCAAGGACGAAAACGGCCAGCCGCAAGTCCCGTTCAAGACCGTCTACATCACAGGTCTTATCCGTGACGAAGAGGGCCAGAAGATGTCCAAGTCCAAGGGCAACGTGCTGGATCCCCTCGACATGATCGACGGTATCTCGCTGGAAGATCTGCTGGAGAAGCGCACCGGCAACATGATGCAGCCGCAGATGGCCGAGAAGATCGCCAAGCGTACCGCCAAGCAGTTCCCGGAAGGGATCGATGCCCACGGTACCGACGCCCTGCGCTTCACCCTGGCGGCGCTGGCCTCTACCGGTCGTGACATCAACTGGGACATGAAGCGCCTGGACGGCTACAACAACTTCTGCAACAAGTTGTGGAACGCCTCCCGCTATGTGCTGATGAACACCGAAGATCAGGATTGCGGCTTCAACGACATCGAATTAGCGTTCAGTCTGGCGGATCGCTGGATCCAGTCCCAGCTGCAAGTGGCCATCCGTGACTTCCGTACCGCCCTCGATACCTACCGCTTCGATATCGCGGCTGGCGTGTTGTACGAATTTATCTGGAACCAGTTCTGTGACTGGTATCTGGAGCTGACCAAGCCGGTACTGACCAAGGGGTCCGAGGCCGAGCAGCGCGCTGCCCGCCATACCCTGGTGACCGTGCTGGAAACCCTGCTGCGTCTGGCGCACCCGATCATCCCGTTCATCACCGAGACCATCTGGAAATCGGTCGCTCCGCTGGCTGGCGTACACGCCGACACCATCATGATTCAGGACTTCCCGGAGTTCAAGGCCGCCAAGGTGGACGAAGCCGCGATGGCGGATCAGGAGTGGGTGAAGGAGTTCATCGTCAGCATCCGCAACATCCGCGCCGAGATGAACGTGGCGCCGAGCGTGGCCCTCAACGTGCTGCTCCAGTGCGATGCCAAGGATGCCAAGGATGCCAAGCGTGCCGCTGACAACGAGGCCTTCCTCAAGTCGCTGGCCCGTCTGGAATCCATCCGCGTACTTAGCGAAGGTGAAACCGCACCGCTGTCAGTGAAGAAGCTGATCGGTGCCACCGAGCTGATGATCCCGATGGCCGGTCTCATCGACAAGGACGCCGAGCTGGCCCGTCTGGCCAAAGAGGTTGCCCGTCTGGTGGGTGAATGCGGTCGCATCGAAAGCAAACTCGGCAACGAAGCCTTCGTTGCCAAGGCGCCGGAAGCGGTCATCGCCAAAGAGCGCGAGAAGCTGGAAGATTACCGTCTCCAGCTGACCAAGCTGGAAGCCCAGCAGGCCGAGATCGCCGCGCTGTAAGCACCGCCTCAACCGATACAACAAAGCCCCCTGCCAAGGGGGCTTTTTCATATCCGCGCTTCCCGTTTCAGCTCACCAGCAGCCAGCCGCAAAAACCGAGATAGAGCAGACCGACCAGCGCCAGCCGTCCGGCGGTCATGGTTCCTTTTCTGAACCCCCACCAGAGCAACCCCACCGCCAGCAACGTCACCAGCGAGGAAGCCATCATGGCGCCATCCAGCAACCAGGGGGTAAAGAGCAAGCAGAACGCCTTGGGGATAGTGCCCTGGATCATCATGGCCCCGGAGATATTGGCCAGCGCCAGCCGGTTCTTGCCCTGCCGCACCCAGATCAGCACGTTCATCAGCTCCGGCATCTCGGTCGCCACCGGACTCAACAGCAGGGCTGCCAGCACCGGCGAGAGACCAAACAGCTCGCCCATGCTCTCCAGCTGATGAACAAACAGCTGCGCCGCCAGCGCCACCACCACCAGCGCACCCAGCGTCTGCAGCAGCACCTTGCCAAGGGGCGGGATCCCGGCATCGGGTGCCAGCTTGAGGGGCTCCGGCAGCTCGACCTCGTGGCTGTCGATCTGCTTCAGCTCGCGCCGCACATAGACGAGATAGACCAGCACAAACAACGGGGCCAGCCAGCTCTTGCCGGTAAAGGCGACCAGCCCAAGCGCGGTCGCCAGCAGAAAGATCCCCATAAACCAGCGCTGATCCCGACCAATCTCGCGCTGCACCTCGCCGTCGATGGCGCGCTCGGTACGACTCATGCACAACAGCAGGGTGAGACCGACCGCTGCATAGCCGATGGTCGCCAGCACCAGCGGCCCACCGAGGGCGGCACCGATGCCGATCTCCTGCTGGGCGGTCGTGTTGCCCATCAGCAGGGCGGTCAGGGTGACGATGCACTCGGGCAGCGCCGTACCCAATGCAGCCAGCAGGGAGCCGGTGGCGCTTTGCGAGAGTTTGAAGTGGTGGCCGGTCCACTCGATGCCGTTGACGAAGTATTCGCAGGCAAGGTAGATGGTGACCGCAGAGACGAGAAATAACAGCAGGGTAATCAACATAATAGATACCGCCAGGCGAGCAGAGTAACCAATGGACCCGACATGGCTCGCCCGGCTGGCGTGCATATCAAGGCCAAAGGTCTTGCAGAGCGATAGTGCCTATCGCCGCCCATGCCATGGATACGAGGATCCAAGAGTGTTGACATGGGCCCGGCCCGGAATGCGGGCGGGTTGCTACTCCCCAATGACTGAGGGGACGTTTTAGCAACTCGACCGCCGCCTCACAAGGCAAATTAATGACAATTCATTCAATAAGTTGTAAGGGAATGTAACCTCACCTGCGCACCCTCCCCGCCGCCATTGCGCTGTTGGCACACCGATTGCTGTGGGTAGTTCACTATCCACAACAGTTTGGGAAGGATGAACAATGAAACGGTGGATCCAACATTTCTATCAACTGAACCGCCTCAACTGGCTGATGGTCTGGTTGTTGCTCTGCTGCAGCATCATTCTGCTGTTTCCGGCCGGGCTGATGAAAGGGGCCGTCAGCCAGTGGGCTGCGGATCATGCGGCCTGGCTGGGGGTTGGCATGCTGATCGCCATCTCCTACTTCTGCAGTCAGGGCTTCCTGATCGCCTGGGAGTGGGCGTGCGAAGAGTGGCAGGCGCGCCGTCAGCAGGACCAGCTGGCCCAGATGATCGGCTTCCTCGACTTCAACGAGAAGGCGGTGCTGCGCGAGTTCGTGCTGCAGCGTAAAAGCGTCATAAACTTGCCGATCACCGAGCCCGCCGTCAAAAACCTGATGGATGCCGGCGTCCTCACCTACGCCTACGGCAAGCCGACCCGGGAGAAGGATGACGAGAACCAGATCCGCGCCCTGATGATCGCCCTGCCCGCCCGACCACTGCTCACCTACAAGGTGCTGGGACTGTCGCGCGGCAAGATGAGCGACGAGCAGGTGGAGCAGATCATGAATGCCAGACCCAAGTTCGCCCAGAAGGGGTTCCAGCGCTAACCGCCGCCCCATCCGCCAGATGCAAAAGAGCCGGACACTGTCCGGCTCTCTCGTTTCTGCGCGACGTTCTGTACATCCTTTGCGTCTTGTTGCGCCCTACCCCTTTAGGCTGGAGCAAAAGCTGACATCGTCCTGCACCGGATCATCGCTCATGCTGTGATAGAGCTCGAAGCAGGGACCATTGCCAAACTCCAGCCCGGCAGCAACGATGTCGCCGATATGCTCCTGCCAACGCGGGCCATACTGACTGCGGTCGGTAATAAGATAACGGGACTGGGCATAACGACCGGCGGGAATAAGCTGGATCTCGACCGCTCCCATCCCCACCGTCCCCACAGGCACCGTCACCCCGATGTCAGTGCGACACTGGGCTGGCGGAGTCACCTCGGGGTTATCGTGATAGATGAAGATCCACTCCCCACCTTCCAGACCGCGGGCGCTGGCCCACTGATGCAGCTGGCTGCAGACGGGGTCATACCCCTCGCCATAGGGGCCGGTGACACGCATATAGGCCAGAGTGCGGGCGTCCATCTCGATGGTTTTCATGGTATTGCTCCTTGCTGATGAGTGACCCTCAGCATAAGGATTCGGCTGCACAAGTGCGTGTCCATCCTTGCTCATCAAGTGTCCATTCTTGCTCTTGTCGCGGCGAAACTCTCCCGGCGTGCAACCATAGTAACGGCGAAATACCTTGGCAAACGCCTGCGAGTTGGCGAGCCCCGCCCCCAACGCAATGGCCGTGACACTGGCATCGGTATAGCAGAGCTGCCAAGCAGCCCGCTGGATGCGCAGACGACGACACATCTCCCCGGGCGTCTCCCCCGCCACAGCCGTAAACACCCGGTGAAAATGGTAGAAAGACAAGCAGGCACTGCTTGCCAGCGTTTCGATGGAGAGATCGGGATTCTGCTCCAGCGCCCGGATCACCGGGCGCAATCTGGCCTGATAATCGACCATACCGTTAGCGACTGGCGCCCCCCGCGACTCTGGCCATATAGAGCGCATCCACATAACGCCCCTGGCGGAAGGCATAGTCACGAGCCAGCCCCTCCTCGGTAAAACCGAACTTGCGATAAAGCGCCTGTGCGGCCTCATTGTCGGTATAGACGGTCAGCTCAATCCGGTGCAGGTTGAGCCAGTTATCGGCCAGATCCAGCGCCGCTGGCCATCAGGGTAGAGCCAACCTCCTTGCCAGCCCAGTCATCCCGCACTCCCATGCCAATCCCGGCCACATGCTTGCGTCTCGGATTGGACTCAACCAGCAGCGAGAGCTGGCCTACCAGCAGGCCGTCGACCTCGGCGACCAGCGCCACCACGCTGTCGCTCTCCAACCGTTTCTGCCACTGGCTAAGGGGTGGCATAGGCAGGTGCAAAGTGCCCGCCTGGGCATTGGGCATGGCGTAAAGATCCCGCAAGGCGGGGGCATCGGCGGGTTCGGCATGACGGATAGTAATCTGCATATGAGGCTCCTTCTCGAAACCTCCATCATGCAATATCCGGCGCGGTTACACATCCCCCACCTGCACCCATTTGTCTTGCCTATCAAAGGGCGAGGAAAGGCCCATTGGCCGAGCACGGCGCAGATCCGTAGGCTGGCCCCATATCAACAAGGAGAGAAGCCATGACTGACAAGACCCTGCACAGCGCCAACGGCGCCCCCGTCGTCGACAACAACAACAGCCTCACCGCCGGCCCGCGCGGCCCCGTATTGATGCAAGATATCTGGTTGATGGAGAAACTCGCCCACTTCGACCGCGAGCGCATTCCCGAGCGGGTGGTTCACGCTAAGGGCTCGGGCGCCTACGGCACCTTTACCGTGACCCACGACATCAGTCAGTTCAGCAAAGCCGATCTGTTCAGCGCCATCGGTAAGCAGACGCCTGTATTCCTGCGCTTCTCCACCGTGGCCGGTGAGAAGGGCGCCGCCGATGCCGAACGCGATGTGCGCGGCTTCGCCCTCAAGTTCTATACCGAGCAGGGCAACTGGGATCTGGTCGGCAACAACACCCCGGTCTTTTTCATCCGCGATCCGCTGAAATTCCCTGACTTCATCCACACCCAGAAGCGGGATCCGCGCACCAACCTGCGCAGCGCCACCGCCGCCTGGGACTTCTGGTCACGCCATCCGGAATCCCTGCATCAGGTCACCATACTGTTCAGCGATCGCGGCATCCCCAAGAGCCTGCGGGAGATGAACGGCTACGGCAGCCACACCTTCAGCTTTATCAACGATGCCAACGAGCGCTTCTGGGTCAAGTTCCACTTCAAGACCGAGCAGGGCCACAGCTTCTACACCGATGAAGAGGCCGCCACCGCCGTCGGGCAGGATCGGGAGACCAGTCAGGCGGATCTGTTCAATGCCATCGAGCGGGGCGACTTCCCGCGCTGGAAGGTCTATGTGCAGGTGATGCCGGAGGCCGACGCCCAGACTTACAACATCCACCCGTTCGACCTGACCAAGGTGTGGCCGCACAGCGACTACCCGCTGATCCCGGTGGGCGTGCTGGAGCTCAACCAGAACCCGGACAACTACTTCGCCCATGTGGAGCAGGCCGCCTTTACCCCGGCCAACGTGGTGCCCGGTATCGGCTTCTCGCCGGATCGCATGTTGCAAGGGCGACTCTTCTCCTACGGCGACACCCAGCGCTATCGCCTCGGCGTCAACCACGGTCTGCTGCCGGTCAACGCCCCGCGCTGCCCGTTCCATCACGGCGCCCATCGTGACGGTGCCATGCGGGCGGACAGCAATGGCGGCGCCAGCCCCAACTATCAGCCGAACCGTTTCGGTACCCAGCAGCCGAGCGAACAGCACGAACCGGCGCTGAGTCTGGAAGGGGCCGCCCTGCACTACGACTTCCGTGACTACGACAGCGACTACTACAGCCAGCCGGGTAACCTGTTCCGCATCATGGACGAGGGGCAGCGCTCGCGGCTCGCCGCCAACCTGGCCCGCTCCCTTATCAATGTGGAAGATGACGCCATCGTCGCAGCCCAGCTCAAACACTTCGAGCAAGCCGACCCCGAGTATGCCAAACGGGTCGAACTGGCACTGGCCGCCTTGCAGCGCTAAGCCGCAAGCAGGCAAGATCTGCAAAAACAAAACGGGGGCCTGATGGCCCCCGTTTTCTATTGCGAGCAAGCTCGCTCAGAGAGCAGGCTCCTGCCCGGCCAGCCACCGCAACGCGTTCGCCTCATGCTCTTTGACAAAGGCATTCTTGCCCGCACAGTAGCGCTCGATATCGTGCTGACAGCTCGCGGATACCGCCTGCTTTAACTCGGCGTATTCCCGACATACCGCAGGATGAGCCCTTAGATAGTCACGAAAGGCCAGATGGCGATGCACATGGTCATCCCCTTGCAAGAAGGCGTGGATCTGGTGGGTTCTCTCATCACCCCCCTTGCGAAAATAGCGGCGGCGCGCAATCCCGCACTCACCCATCGCCTCATAGCCCAGCGCCTCCAGCTGACCATTCTGCTCATCGAGCCGCTCCAGCGATGATACCTCCAGCATGATGTCGATGATGGGTTTGGCGGCCAAACCGACGACAGAGGTACTGCCGATATGGTGGACAGCTAGCAAGCAGTTATCCAGCGCACTGCGTAATTGAACCTCTTCAGCTACAAAGCTGGCTGGCCATTGGGGGTTGTAGGAGACAACGTCGACTCTCACAGTTTCAGCTCTCTGGATAGTTGCCGATGGCATAGGGCAACAGGGTATGCGATGGGTGGACAAGATAACCAGACGGCAAATTGCCAGCAACAAAAACGGAGCCAGAGGCTCCGTTTTTCAATGCAGTATCAATCCCTTACGGAACGCGCTTCGCGCTCTTCCCGCTCCCTTGCCAACAGGCGTTTGTACCACCAGCTACTGCGACGACGTTGTGCATTGGAAGAGCGACGAGCCATTTCTTAGGTTCCAGCCAAGAGAAGAAAGGAGCTGCATTATGCGACAGGGATCACGTCCATGTCTTTAGCTGGATCAAGAAAAGCCTCACTGACCCACGGAAATCGTCTTCTGATCTTTTGCTACCCGGGTGGCAGGCAACACCACCGCAGGAGAGCGCCAGGCCAGCGCGCCATTGCTCTCGAGGTCGTTCTGCGGGCCGCACTCCAGCCAGATATCTCCCTGCAGAATGCGGGCCCCTTCGGAATATTTCTGATCCGCAAACCAGCAGACCCGCTCGGGCAATGAGCCCAGCGGCAACACCAGCTCGGGGCTGACAGACTCGCCCACCACAGTGGTTTTGGACGCGGCCAGAGCGGGGGCGAGCCAGAGGGAGGCCAGCAGGTAGAGCAGTACATTTTTCATGAGGGGGATCCTGTTGCGATGGGGGGCACTCTCGAAGAATCGACCAGCCCCGGGGTTTACTTGACTGACAATCATACTGCCTGCTGGCATTGTGGAACCAATATGGTAGCCTGCCAGCGCCTGCGGGCAGTCTCTCGCTGCCACGCGCAAACTTCCGGTGAATTTGTCACGTCCTGACAAAACATAACCTTATTTATCAAATCGTTATTTGGATATTATCCCAATGCGTATCATGCCATTATTTCAAGCGGCCTGCCTGAGCCTGATGTTGTCCGCCTGCGTTGCCCCATTGCTGATGATGGGACCCACCAGCCAGCTGATGTGGGCTTTGCTCAAGCCGCTGGTCGGCTTTGACCCGAACGAGGTCAATCTGTTCGAACAACCCCTGATCAAGGATCGGATGACCGCTATCCTTGGCCCCAACTACGACAGCACCATGCAATTGCTCAAGACCGCCAATGAATTGCAGCAGGAGGGTCCGCTGTTTTACGTCGTATCCCGTTATGCACCTGTACCCGATATAGCCAAGCAGGCGGGGATGGTGTGGAACTCGCAAACCAACCAGATGTCTGTGTTGCTGCAAAAAGGGGATGGCACCACCCAGACCTTTGGCGAAAATCTGGCGGGCACGGCACCGACCTGGCCAACCGCCATGCAGGGCTGGCAGACCCCCGCCAGCCAGCTCACCCCGGCGGCCAATGCCCTGACCGGTACGGCAACCAGTCAGAGTGGCACCTCCCCCTTCTCCCTTGGCAGCGCTCTGGGCACAGTGACCCGCGGCGTCACCGGCTCGCTGACCAACAGCGCCAGCCAGACCATCAGCGGCGCAGCCGCCAACGCCACAGGGCAGGCTACCCAAGCGGTGAGCCAGAGCGCGACCGATCTGACTGGTAGTGCAACCACCGCTGTCACTGCGCCAGCCAAGCAAGCGGTGAGCAGCACCACCGCCACCGTGACACAAGAAGCCACCAAGGCCGTTGCCGTTCCTGCCAAGCAAGCCGTCAGCAGCGCCGCTGCGGCCACGACCCAAGAAGCTACCAAGGCCGTTGCTGCTCCGGCCAAGCAAGCCGTCAACAGCGCCGCTGCGACCGCGACCCAAGAAGCCACCAAGGCCGTTGCCGCTCCTGCCAAACAAGCCGTCAGCAGCGCCGCTGCGACCGCGACGCAAGAAGCCACCAAAGCCGTTGCCGCGCCTGCTAAACAGGCTGTCAGCAGCGCCGCTGCAACCGCGACGCAAGAGGCCACCAAGGCTGTTACCGCTCCTGCCAAACAGGCCATTAGCAGCGCTACAGCAACCGCGACGCAAGAGGCCAACAAGGCTGTTGCCGCTCCGGCCAAACAGGCCGTCAGCAGTGCCGCCGCTACCGTGACGCAAGAGGCCACCAAGGCCGTTGCCGATCCAGCCAAACAGGCTGTCAGTGCAGCCTCTCATACGGCCGGAGAGAGCGTCGCCGATGCCGCCAGAGCGGCGGAAACCAAGGCACGCGCCAAGGCAGAGGCGGAGATGGAAGCCCTGCTCAAATAAACCGACAGGCCACCGCAAGGTGGCCTGTTTTTTTATCCCGCGACCGGATCATGACGTTATGGAAAAGGCCACATAGACTGTTAGGTAACTACCCGCACAAGGAGTGCATCATGCGTCGTTTGCTCCCTGCTCTCGCTTCTCTCGCCCTGTTTATCGCGCTCCCGGCTCCGGCACTTATCTACTATTCGGAACAGAACATGCCGCTCAATGGCCAGGATAAAAATGGTCAGCCTGTGGGGTTGGCAGTCGAGTTGCTGCGCCTGATGTGGCGCGAAATGGGAGAGCCGGAGCAACCCATCCACTTTCTGCCCTGGGCCCGCGGCTGGTATCTGCTGACCCAGCAGCAAGAGGCCGTGCTCTTTACCACGGCGCACACCAAGGAGCGGGATCCCCACTTCCTCTGGGTCTGCCCCATCAGCCACTCCAGGGTCGCGCTGGTCGGCCGCAAGCAGGATGCCCCCAAAGTTGCCAGCAAAGCGGATCTCGCCAAGCTGCAGATCGGCGTGATGCAGGCGGATGTCGGGGAGCAGTTGCTGCTCAACCGCGGGATCAGCCCGGGCAATATGATGTCGGTGGAGCGCATGGAGCAGGTGGTGCGCCAGCTGATCATGGCACGCACCGATCTGGTGGCGGGCAACGAGGTGATGCTGCGCCATCAGGCCAAGGAGCTGGGTTTCCCCAGCGAGGATTTTGTCACCGTCGCGATTCTTGAAGAGCAGGACAACTGCTTCGCCTTCAACCTGAGGGCAGACAAACAACAGGTTGCCCGCCTGCAACAGGCGCTGGACAAGGTCAGACAGGGGGATGAATACAAGCAGCTGGTGAAGCGCTACCAGTTGCTCAGTATCCTGCCCGAAACCAATCCCCCCATCCCGCGCCTAGAGTAACCCCGGCCCGCCCTATGGCGGGCTCGTTGTATCTCCCGTCGATGAAACGGGGGATGCCTCCATCGGCGCCGTAATGAGGTGGTTCAAAAAGAGAGTGAACAGCTCGGCCCGCGAGCCGAGTCGCAGCTTGCCATAGAGATGCTTGCGGTGATTCTTCACCGTGCCGCTGCCAATCCCGAGCTCCGCGGCAATCGCCTCCGTATCCAGCCCCTGCAGCAGCAACTCCGCCACCTGCCGCTCGCGCCGGGTGAGCCGATCCCCCCCGACACTCGCCATCGCCTGCTCCACCGCTCTCCGGAGGCTGGCGCTGTCTGGCAGCGCAGTGCTCTGGGCCAGAAGTGGCTGGCTCTGCCGCCACTGCTGACGACAGAGCGAATGCACCAGCGGGAACAGCTGCTCCAGCCTCGCCAGCTCGTCACGACTGAGGGTACTGCGCTTGTCGAGCCGCCCCAGAAACAGCATCAGCGTCAGCCCGTCCCGCACCGGCAGGATCAGCCCCACCTCCTCCTGCCAGCCGGTAGCCTGATAGAAGTGGTGGCGATATTCGGGATCGAGCCGCCCTTGGGAGACCTGCGCCAGAGTCCAGACGCCAGCAGGCAAGCCCTGCTCCAGCGCCTGCATAAAGGGATCCTGACTGAAGTGGCTGGTGAGGTAGCGATCAAACAGCAGGGCCCGCTGATGATTGAGGTTGTCGTAGAGGTAGACGGGCCGCTGCCCCACCCCGAGCAGCAGGGCGCAATCAAACGCCACCTGTTGCTGGATCAGCCGCACCAGCGCCGCCGCAAAGGCGCTGCTGTGCAGGGCATCGACCACCTCGGTCATGCTGCGGGTCAAGGCATCTGTGGTGAATGGCTGGGTCATGGTGGCTCGTTTCCGGTGACGGGGAGCGATTCCCCGCTATGGCTGAATGCTAGCACGAGAGTGGCAAAACTGTCCCTCAGGGGACATATCCGCCACCAACCAGAACGGCGAGGATGACGGCTTTTCCCCCTGTTGTTGGAGTACCCATGATCAACCCCCACCTGCTCGATGAGCTGACCGAGCGCGGCCTTGTGGCCCAGAATTCCGACCCGGCGGCCCTGGCCGATCATCTTGCCACCCCGCGCACCGTCTATTGCGGGTTCGATCCCACCGCCGGCAGCCTGCATATCGGTCATCTGGTGCCGCTCTTGATGCTGCGCCGCTTCCAGCTGGCGGGCCACACCCCGGTGGCTCTGGTGGGCGGGGCGACCGGCCTTATCGGCGATCCCAGCTTCAAGGCGACCGAGCGCAGCCTCAACAGTACCGATACCGTGCAGGCTTGGGTCGCCAGCCTGTCGGCCCAAATCAGGGCGCTGCTGCCCGCCGATGATGGCCTGTCGGCCCCGCAACTGGTCAACAATGGCGACTGGATGGGGCAGATGTCCGCACTCGATTTTCTGCGGGATATCGGCAAGCACTTCTCGGTCAATGCCATGCTGGCGCGGGAATCGGTACGCCAGAGGCTGGCTCGCCCGGATCAGGGCATCTCGTTCACCGAGTTCTCCTACGCTCTGCTGCAATCCTACGACTTTGCAGTGCTGCACCAGCGGCTCGGCTGCACCCTGCAGATTGGCGGCAACGACCAGTGGGGCAATATCACCAGCGGCATGGATCTCACCCGTCGCCTCCATCAGGCGCAGGTGCACGGCATGACCCTGCCCCTTATCACCAAGGCAGACGGCACCAAGTTCGGCAAGACCGAAGGGGGCGCGGTCTGGCTCGATCCGGCGCTCACCTCCCCTTACGCCTTCTACCAGTTCTGGCTCGGCACCGCGGATGAGGATGTCTACCGCTTCCTGCGCTACTACAGCTTTATGTCGCTGAGCGAGATTGATGCACTGGAGGCGGAAGACGCGAAGCGGCAGGGGCGAAAGCAGGCCCAGCAGGTGTTGGCGAACGAGCTGACCGAGCTGGTACACGGCAAGGCGGCGCTGGCGGCAGTGCAGCGCATCAGCGAACTGCTGTTTAGCGGCGACGTGACCCGCCTCGGCGAGAGCGATCTGGCCCAGCTGGCGCAGGATGGCATGCCGAGCAGCACCGTCAGCGGCGAGACGGATCTGGTCAGCCTGCTGGTCAGCTGCGGTCTGGCTAACTCCAGGCGCATCGCCCGCGAACTGCTGGCGGCGGGCGCCATCAGCCTCAATGGTGTGCTCAAGCAGGATGATCAGCTGAGTGCCAATGATCGGCTGTTTGGCCGCTACCTGCTGCTGCG
>NZ_CAWNZT010000083.1:0-3170 GCF_963878965.1 Aeromonas sp. HMWF015
TAAGTGGTAAGTGGTAAGTGGTAAGTGGTAAGTGGTAAGTGGTAAGTGGTAAGTGGATTTTAAATAAATTAGCTACCGCGCCTAGGTTACAGTCTCCAGATTACTGCTTTTTACCAGTTGTCTGACGGTATTGAGGTTCACCGTCTGAAGAGCCAGTCTGAGGCATGGGAGCTTTTCTCGGATGACCGCAGGTTAATCATTCGAACTGAATCGTGTTATCTCTCCAGTCAAGCCCATCTCCGATAGCGTCGAAGGTGTTCTTTAGTGCTAGAGCATGCGTTTCGCCTCTACCGTGGATTCCACAGTCCTGGCACTCACAGAGGCAGAACGTGTCATTAATCTTGTAGGTGTTCAGTTCAGGCAGTCCACACAGAGGACATTCTTCAGTTAGAAGAAAGGATTTGGCCTTGGCATCTAACCAAGTCTTCATGATAACGGCGTTGATTTCTGAGCGAGCCTTGTTGGTTGTCGCTCTCAACCGATCCTCTTGATTACGTACTTCTTGGGCCAGGCGGGGGTTGAACTCTCCGTTTACCCAGTTAGCCGGGTTCTCTTCCGGAAAATCCTCAAAATAATCTGACCATTCACCCATTGGGTTCTCCTTGTCGGTTGTTTGCATCGAGTCCATCTGATGCTGTTGTTGTGGGGGAGGGCTTGATTCATGGCTTGCAATACCTGAGTCAAGCACTACACCTCGGGGCTGATCACGGCATCAAGCCACTGAAGCGATAATTCAAGGTCACTTAGTTCAACTTCAAAGCCTGCTTGCAGTCCACATTTGAAATGACCATTACCTGCTAGAAACTGTGATCCTACGGTGAAATTGAGCCCAAAGTGGCCCCGTCTATCAAGGTTTGAGATCTCAAGCTGGAAGTCCTCCCGTGACATAGCAATGAGTTTCGCCTCGCCTTTGAGCTCCCTAACCAAGACTGTGAGATCTGATATAAAAGCCTCAATCTCAGGCCACTCAAGCCATGCTTTTACCCCTTGTACCGAATAGGCACCCACGGTTGCTGATACTTCAACGTGCAGGTCTGCGTGTGATGAGTTTTGTGATGGGGTGGCATGGAGGAGCTTGAGTGAGAGTTCACCGCACGTGGTGTGGAAATGCATAGTTATAAAACTCTCAATTTAATAGATAGGCAGAGCGCCTATGAAGGGTATCAGGCAAACATCTATCATCAGCCCGTCTATCCTTGTCAGTTGTTAGCACCGAGTCGTTCCGATGCTGTAGTTGTGGGGGAGGGATCTCTACGTGTTGGATTTGCTACCGCCCCTAGGTTACAGCCCCCAGATTGCTGCTTTTGACCAGTTGTCTGACGGTATTGAAGTTCACCATCGAAAGGCCCTGTGTGAGACATGGGCACCAGTCGAATAGCTTACCAATCGAATCTCGTAAAGTTGAGCGATTTATCCGCTAACTCTGTGATATCAGGCATGTTTTTGATGCAAATCAGGAATTAATCAATAGTGGGTTATTTATTAATTCTCGATGTGGTAGAACCAGTGGTATCCATAAGAGAACTAGATAGGGTAGGTTGTGAAACGCATACTGTTACTGGCTCTGTTGTGCATCGGATTTGCCGCCAGTGCCAAGGAACAAGTGCCTGGCGCCAAGCTTGTTGATGAGCAGGTGAAGCAGCAGATTATCCAAGAGTCCATCGACAGCTATCCCGGGAACTGTCCGTGCCCGTACAACTTGGCCAGGAATGGCAGCCGTTGTGGCAAACGCAGCGCCTGGAGCAGGGCAGGTGGCTATGCACCGATCTGCTACAAGGAAGAGATAACGGACGAGATGGTCAGTGAATGGCGGGGTCGGGCAGACAATTAGGAAAGAGAGAAAAACTGCTATATAACATACAGGTATTCTATTGGAACTTTAGTTGAGTGCTTTCGGGAGACAAGGATGTCAACAGAAGAGCTCTTTGAAGAGGTCGCAGCCTGGGCGCTGCAGCAAGACCGGTTCATCACCAGCCTGCAGTTGTGTGACCAGTTCAATGTATCTATGCCAGTTGCAGGACGGCTTCTCCGCAAGCTAATTACCCACCCGAGGATTACCTCAGAGTTCAAGCGGGAGAAGTGCATTATCAGCGATGGGCAAGCCATGACCATGCTGATGGTTCGGGTGATAAAAATCACCAGGGCGCCCATGGGGCCACCGAAGCCGGCCAAGCTCCCCAAGCCACCCAAACCCAAAGTCGTAGTGATTCCTCAGCCTAAAGATGAAGTTGTGGTCAAAAAGCTGAGGAAGCTGGTAGCAAACATGCCGCGGTGAGGGGTTATTTCCCATTATTCCGAGGTCGGTGTGGACCGGTATACTTTGCTTCTGTGATAAGCGAGAAACTCGAGTTGTGTAACTTTGAGTATTCCAACATCGAAGGGGAGCTGATTCCCCATTGCCTCAATACTTAATTTTTTGTCTACGCACAGCAAATAGCCGGGGTCGCTCACGGTTACCCATTCACCACCAAACAGTTTGCCGATGTGAGGGCAGGGCTATAGGCCGTTATTGCCATCAAGTCGCTCGGCATTGTCGCTTTCACACCAAGGTTAGATATGGCCATCAATCAGCAAAGCCTTGTTGGTGACCTATTTCTTTCTCACTCATTTCAGTCACAGTCAAACCTAATCGTAAAAACAGAACGATTTAATCGTATTTAATCGTTTTTTTAGAATGCATGGCTGGCATAGTATTGAGCACGCAGGCAGGGATAAATCTAGAAAAAATAAGGGAAGAAATGAAAATAATGACAAAATTGACAATTGCTATCATGTCGGGCCTTGCATTGCACGTTCAAGCTGATGTCCTCACCCGCGATAACGGTGCGCCCGTAGGTGATAATCAGCATTCTACTACGGCCGGTGAGAATGGTTCTGTCTTGCTGCAAGATGTGCATCTCATCCAAAAATTGCAGCGCTTTGCCAGGGAGCGGATCCCCGAGCGGGTTGTTCATGCCCGAGGTACTGGCGCCCATGGCGAGTTTGAAGTGACCCATGCTATTCCAGAGCTCACTTCTGCAAGCCTATTCTCAGCCGTGAACAAGAAAACCCCTGTTTTCGTTCGCTTCTCCACAGTTATTCATGGCCAACATAGTCCAGAGACCCTCCGGGATCCACGGGGCTTTGCTACCAAGTTTTATACCGACCAGGGCAACTGGGATTTGGTAGGC
>NZ_CAWNZT010000084.1:0-2452 GCF_963878965.1 Aeromonas sp. HMWF015
ATCGATAACAAGCATTCGCTGATTGTCGATCTTGATAACGGCAGTTACCAGTTCTTTGGTGCTGCAGTGTCGCCCTCGGTCAAGCTTGATTTCGGTTACACCTTGAAAGATCTCGATGGTGACACCAGTGCAAGTACGCTGACCTTTGTTGTGGGTTATGACATCAAGTCAACGGGCGATATGATCGACTCTGTGCATATGTATGACCCCACAGCCAGTAATCAGAAAGTGCAATGGTCGACATCCGGAACTGGCACCCCGATCGACAAGACGCTACAGCACGTTGAAAACGGCATAGTTGTCGATGTGGGTGTCGGTGGCGACAAGGTCTACTTGGGTAAGGGTAACGATATTATCTATCTGGGAGACAGCCATGTATCCGGTTTCGATAGCAATTCCCAGCAGAAACAGGATGCAGCAGAGCTTGCCGTGGATAACTTCAGCCGTGGAGCAGATTCGCTTCTACTGCAAGACCCCAACAATGAAAACAGCGATCTGAAGATCACTGCAAACAGCAATGCCTATCTGGATATTGCTCATGGTGGTGGTGGTGATGACCGCATCTATGGTCAAAATGGCTCTGATGTCATTTTTGGTGGTTCGGGTAACGACCATCTCTACGGTGGTGACGGTAAAGATGCGCTGCGTGGAGGGAGTGGAAGCGATGTGCTGGATGCTGGAGCTGGTAATGACTATCTGATCGGTGGTTTGGGTAATGACATCCTGATTGGTGGGGAAGGGGCTGATACCTTTGTCTGGAACAAGGGAGATACCGTATCCGGCTCCCTGACCAAGGATTACATCATGGACTTCAACAAGGGGTCAGGCACCATCAACCGTTTGGAAGGAGACAAGCTGGATCTGAGCGACCTGCTGGATCACGACGGTTCTCACAGTACAACCGATCTGAAGAGTCTGCTCTCGGTGTTCCAGGACAATGAAGGGGTGCACCTGCAGGTCAAGGAGAGCAGTACTGCGCCGGTGACTCAGGAGATTGTGCTGATGAACCATACCTTCGACAGTCTGACGGGCGGTTCTGGCACCACGGCCAACCAGGTGATCGATTACATGTTGACCAACAACATGCTCGATATTGACAAGCAGTAAGCACTAACAACTACGCAATAAAAAAGCGGCAGAGCAATCTGCCGCTTTTTTTATCTTTGCAGGGAAGAGAAATCAGTTGCCGAGGGTGGCAAACAGGCTCTGCTCCAGGGTGCCGCGGGAGACACAGACCGGCTTGATGGACGGGGCCGGTACGCGCTCGCCTGAGGATTCAACGAAGAACAGCTCGGTGTTGCCCTTGAC
Source organism: Aeromonas sp. HMWF015 (assembly GCF_963878965.1). Classification (NCBI taxonomy): domain Bacteria; kingdom Pseudomonadati; phylum Pseudomonadota; class Gammaproteobacteria; order Aeromonadales; family Aeromonadaceae; genus Aeromonas; species Aeromonas sp. HMWF015. Next base: position 1,309 of record NZ_CAWNZT010000084.1, read on the forward strand.
GTTGACCGTGGCCACGCTGCTGTTGCCGCTCTGGGTGATGATCAGGTTGATCTGCAGGTTCGGGTTGCCCAGTGCAACTTTGGAACCCATGGTGCCGCAGTCCAGCCACTCCAGCCCGTCGGCTGATTGGTTGACGTTGGCGGTCATCAGGCCGGAGCCACGCTGGCTGTTTTCGATGGTGAGGCCGTGATCGGTGAACCACTTCTCGGCGCGAGCCCACACCAGATCCACCGGGATCGCCATTTCCTGAGTATTGTTGGTTGCCTTGGCAATTGGCGGGTTGTAGCGATACTCCTCACCGCCGTTATTGTCACCAGCACAACCAACCAGCAGCAGCGCCAATGCGCTCCCCATAATCTTTTTCATCTTGTTTCTCTCGTCCATATCACCAGGCCATTGGCCAACCGGCGCCTATTATCGCCGGAGCGACAATCTCTGTCAGCAACCATCCAGCGTTCGATGTTATGGGGAGGTGATCGGGGTGCTTTACAAAATTGGTTTGCTATCATAGATTTGCTCGAAATTCCTCCATAAGCACCCCTGTGACTAACATGCTCACCCCGGATCTGCTGCAGCAGATCATCGACCAATTGCCAATGAGTATCTTCTGTCGAGATAGTCATGGGCGTTACCTGTTCGCCAATCGTGAGTTCGCCCGTGAAGCCAAGCTGGAGTCGCCTGCCGAGGTAGTCGGCAAGACAGATGCAGAGATGCCATGGGGCGATCTCTTTCGCAGTGAGGATGAGCAGCTGCTTGCCGGAGGCGTGCCGATGCTGTATCAGCAGCTTCATTGCAACCGGGGCGGGAATACCTGCTGGATGGAGGTGCACAAGGTGCCTCTTTACACCCCGCAGGGAGAGGCGTGCGCAGTGTTTGGCGTGGTTAACGAGATTGCCCAGCGCAAGAGCCTGGAACAGACGGTCAAAAAGCAGCAGTTGTTGCAGCGCTTTCTGCTCGATGCCATTCCTGACCTGATCCGTTTCGATGATCACAACGGGGTGCTGCTGGAGTGCAATCAGGCATTCCTCGACTTTATCGGCCAGGGTGCCGATGAGGTGCTGGGTCAGCAGCTGCCGTTCCGGCTGGCGGCGCCGCAGGGGATGGGCCACGGCGAGTGCTGTCTGCTGGATGCCAGCGGGCAGGG
>NZ_CAWNZT010000085.1:0-4156 GCF_963878965.1 Aeromonas sp. HMWF015
CGTTGGCAAACAAGCGCTTGAGTTTGTTGTGATAGTCCAGATGACGGTTGCCTACTATCCAGAGTTCCCCCCCCTGAGGCAACACCCGGTGCGCATCACTGAACATCTGCCAGGCGATATGATCGGTGATCGCCTGCAGCTGATGGAAAGGAGGGTTGCAGAAGATCCGATCCGCCGAACCGACCGCCACCCCGTCGAGACAGTTATTGACCATAAAGCGGGCACGCGGCAGTGCATCAGGCAGATTGTGCTCGACGTTGAGCTGTGCCGAGGCGACCGCCATATAGGATTCATCGATAAAGGTCACCTCCACCTCGCTGTCTTTGGCGAGCAGCGACAGACCCAGCACCCCGTTGCCACAGCCCAGATCGATCACCTTGCGGGCACTGTGGATGGGCAGGTTGTCCAGCATAAAGCGGGCGCCGATATCGAGACTGGTACGTGAGAAGACGTTGGCATGGTTGTGGATGAGCATGTCACTGCCCTCCAGCGGCCAGACCGTCGGGAAGGGATTGGCCAGCGCGGGACGTTCTGCCTGCGGCTCGCAGTGAATGAGGCGCGCCTTTTTCCAGGCCAGCGAGGTACGGGTAGGCCCCAGATACTTCTCGAACAACTTGAGGGTGGAGGTATGAATATCCTTCGCCTTGCCGGCAGCGATAACGCGGGTTGCCGATGTCACCACCTCCCGCAGCGCCAGCAGTTGCTGCTCCAGCAGTGCCTGATATTTGGAGACCTTGATCACCACCAGCGCAGGGGCATCGGGCAGCGGCGCCAGCGCATCCTGCAAGCGGATACCACCCGCATCCAGTCCGTTTTCGGCCAGATTGGCCAGGGTCGCCCGCTCACTGATGTAGGAGTCGGTGACACAGCAGGGGGAGTGCGGATGTAAATAGGCGGCCAGCGCGCCAAAGCCATCATTCATGACGATGACGGGGCCCGCCTGCTCGAGGGGGGACTCCGCCAGGGTGTTGATCAGATATTCGTCAGCCGCATCCCAGGCTTGCAGGGTCTCCTGACTCTGGCGCGGATAGCGGTAGAGCGTGAGCTGGCAATGGGGAGTGTCGAGAAGGGTTTGCATAGGAAGAGTCCAACCTCGGCTTGATTCGTGTATACAGGCGCCAGGGGCGACGCAAAGTGGCGCTATTCTAGCGAGGAGCAGGAATTTCACCAGTTCGATGCGCATCAAGGGGGCAACTGACGGGTGATTTCCCTCTTACGGGGGCTTATTCCATCCCGCGACTGCCGATAGAATGGCCCGACATTCACTCTGGAAGCCGATCCGATGACAATCCAACAACTGATTGAAGCCAAGCTGAGCGCCGCCCTCTCCCCCACCGTGCTGGAGGTGATCAACGAGAGCCACATGCACCGTGTGGAACCGGGATCTGAGAGCCACTTCAAGGTGGTGATCGTCAGCGAGCAATTTGCAGGGCAGCGGCTGCTGGCCCGCCATCGTCAGGTCAATGCGGTACTGGCCGATGAGCTGGCCGGTGCCGTTCATGCACTGGCGTTGCATACCTACACGACAAGCGAGTGGCAGGAAAAAGGCCATGCCCCGCGCACCCCGAGCTGCGTTGGCAAACCGTCACTCTCCTGAAACCGGTTGTACCACAGGATTCCCCTCGAGAACCTGCCAACAAAAATTAAACATATTTCCCCCTTTAGCCCCGAAAAGGCTACATCCAAGGGGGTATATTTCGGCATCAAGGCTTTTTGCTGATAGTGGAGACAACGGCAAATACCCCTATCGAGGTATCGAAATAAAAAAACCTTTAAAACCACTACTTACAAGGTGTCGGGGGCTTATTCATTGCAGGTTAATTTTGTGATGGCACGGGGATTTTGCCCATTTGGCATGGCAGAAAATGCACCTTAAGTGGTAAACTCAAGCGCTTTTGAGTGAGCCTGCATGTTGAATAATTGTTGAGCCTGCCCACCTGGCGCAACCACAACACCGACTCATTCAACCACCCGTCGTGATGTATTTCTCGGCGCTAACCAACCTCTCCCGTAACGGTAGTGCAAGTAAGTATGATTACAATCAAAAGAGGACTGGACATCCCCGTGCTGGGTGCGCCAGAGCAAGTAATCTACGATGGCCCCGCCATCACCCGTGTTGCGACACTGGGCGAGGAGTTTGTGGGGATGCGACCTACTATGTTCGTCAAAGTAGGTAATCGCGTCATCAAAGGTCAGGATCTTTTTGAAGACAAGAAGAATCCGGGCATTAAATTCACAGCTCCTGCCACCGGTGTGGTTTCAGAGATCAACCGTGGTGCCAAACGTGTTCTCCAGTCAGTGGTCATCGACCTCGACGGTTCCGATGAACAGGTGACGTTTGAGCATTTTGCCTCTGCCGAGCTGGCCAAGCTCGAGCGCAGCAAGGTGCAAGAGATCCTGGTCGCATCAGGTCAGTGGACTGCGTTGCGTACCCGTCCGTTCAGCAAAGTCCCCGCGGTAGCGTCTGCCCCGCGCGCCATCTTTGTGACTGCAATGGACACCAACCCGCTGGCAGCCGATGCCGAGCTGATTATCAAGGAACAGCCGCAGGCCTTCCTCGATGGTCTGGCCGTACTGACCCGCCTGACCGATGGCGCCGTCTACGTCTGTAAAGGCGAAGGCAGTCTGCCCCACTCTCCGCTGGCTCAGGTCAAGGAAGAGATCTTCGTTGGTCCGCACCCTGCCGGTCTGCCGGGTACCCATATCCACTTCCTGGATCCGGTCAGCAGCACCAAGGTGCAGTGGCACATCAACTATCAGGATGTGATCGCATTCGGCAAGCTGTTCACCACCGGTCAGATCTTCACTGACAAGGTGATCGCCCTGGCTGGCCCGAACGTGCTCAAGCCGCGTCTGCTGCGTACCCGCATGGGTGCCTGCATCAGCCAGCTCACCAACAACGAGCTGCGCGCTGACGAAAACCGCATCATCTCCGGTTCTCTGCTGAGCGGTGCCAAGGCTGACGGTGTTCACGACTATCTGGGTCGCTACCACAATCAGGTTTGCGTACTGGGCGAAGGTCGCGAGAAAGAGTTCCTGGGCTGGATCAACCCCAGCGCCAACAAGTTCTCCATCACCCGCACCACCCTTTCTCATCTGATGAAGGGCAAGCTGATCAACTTCACCACCACTACCAACGGTAGTGATCGCTCCATGGTGCCTATCGGCAACTATGAACGGGTGATGCCACTCGACATCCTGCCGACCCTGCTGCTGCGGGACATGGTCTCCGGCGATACCGACGGTGCGCAAGCACTGGGCTGCCTGGAGCTGGATGAGGAAGATTTGGCCCTCTGTACCTTCGTCTGCCCCGGCAAGACCGAGTACGGCCCCATCTTGCGTGAGTGCCTGACCAAGATTGAACTGGAAGGTTAAGCGATGAGTTTCAAGCAACTTCTTGAAAAAATGGAACACCACTTCGAACCGGGTGGAAAGTACGAAAAGTACTACGCCCTGTTCGAAGCGGCGTATACCCTGTTCTACACCCCGGGTTCCGTAACCCGCAACGCCTCCCACGTTCGTGATGCGCTCGATCTGAAGCGCATGATGATCATGGTGTGGCTGGCCGTGTTCCCGGCCATGTTCTGGGGCATGTACAACGTTGGTAACCAGGCCATTGCCGCGATCGCCCACATGGGCACGGCAGCCGGTGCCAGCAGCTGGCAATATGCGCTGGCGACCATGCTGGGTGCCTCCCTCGATCCCGCTGTTGCCGGCATTGGCAGCAAGATGATGATCGGCGCAGCCCACTTCTTCCCCATCTACCTGACCGCCTTCCTGGTCGGTGGCTTCTGGGAAGTGCTGTTTGCCATGGTACGCAAGCACGAGATCAACGAAGGCTTCTTCGTGACCTCCATCCTGTTTGCCCTGATCGTGCCGCCCGAGCTGCCCCTGTGGCAAGCTGCTCTGGGTATCACCTTCGGTGTGGTGATGGCCAAGGAAGTGTTCGGTGGTACCGGCAAAAACTTCCTGAACCCGGCGCTGGCTGGTCGTGCCTTCCTGTTCTTCGCCTACCCGGGCCAGATCTCCGGTGACGCCGTATGGGTTGCCGTCGATGGCTACTCCGGCGCAACCGCGCTTAGCCAGTGGGCACAGGGCGGCCAGATGGCACTAATCAACGGTGCAACCGGTCAGGCTATCAGCTGGATGGACGCTT
>NZ_CAWNZT010000086.1:0-26287 GCF_963878965.1 Aeromonas sp. HMWF015
TTACAAAACAACCGCCATTTTATCCGCGCAGACCGCCCAGAAATTCGGCCCGGGTATCGGGCTGGGTCTTGAACACACCGCCGAGGGAGGTGGTGGTGGTATAGGAAGTGGAGTCCATCACTCCGCGCGCCTTGACGCAGTAGTGAGTCGCTTTTATGCTGATGGCCACGTCCTTGGTGCCGAGCAGGGTCTGCAGTGCCAGCAGGATCTGCTGGGTCAGCCGCTCCTGCACCTGGGGACGGCGAGCGAAGAACTGCACGATGCGGTTGATCTTCGACAGGCCAATCACCTTGCCGCGAGGGATATAGGCCACATGGGCCATCCCGTCGATAGTGACGAAGTGGTGTTCGCAGGTGCTGGTGAGGCTGATGTCCCGCACCATGATCATCTCGTCCACCTGCATCTTGTTCTCGATCACCGTCACCTTGGGGAAGGTGGAATAATCGAGGCCGGAGAAGATCTCGTTGACGTACATCTTGGCGATGCGATGCGGTGTCTCGGCCAGACTATCATCGGTCAGATCCAGCCCCAGCGTCTCCATGATGGAGCGCATATGGCCTTCGATCTTCTCCCGCTTCTGCTGGCTGTTCAGCTCGTTGGCGACCAGGGGGGTTTCCAGTCCCTGGGCTTCGAGGGCAGCCCTGACCTGCAAGGCTTCCGGACTTAAGGTTGTCATTATCTTCTCTCCCACGCTCAGGGACTGTGAGGGCAGCTCAAGGAGCAACCCCTTATGTTATGGCGGCGTACAGGGCCGACGGTATCGCTGTAATGGTCGCCACACGGGATGTAACGGCCGTCTGTTATGGCGGCATAGTAAACGGCCATTGCCGCCAAGATTCAAGTCAACTTGTGCGTCACCTCATACTTTATGGCCATCTACCCCCGTTTTAGCGCCGATTACCCCGGGAATCCTTGAGATAACCTGCCCATCCCCGGGGATTTTTGTGATAATCCCGCCTTCAATCATAGAAAGAGGTCATGACGATGGGATTTGATACCAGCGGACTACTCCCCTTAAGCGATGCCCTGCAAGGGATGCTGGAACAACTCGCCTGCTGCTGCGACAGCGAGCAACTGCCCCTGCCAGAGGCCCTTGGCCGGGTTCTTGCCAGCGACATCGCCTCTCCCCTCGCCGTGCCCCCCTTCGACAACTCCGCCATGGACGGTTACGCCGTGCGCCTTTCGGATCTCGCCAGCGGCACCCCGCTCATCATGGCGGGCAAGGCATTTGCCGGTCAGCCCTATCAGGGCGAATGGCCCGCTGGCCACTGCGTGCGGATCATGACCGGCGCCCCGGTACCCGCAGGCACCGATGCGGTGGTGATGCAGGAAGAAACGCAGGCCGACGGCGATCGGATCACTTTTCTGGCACAACCCGAACCGGGCCAGAATATCCGCCGCGCCGGCAGCGATATCGGCAAGGGCGCCTGCGTGCTGCCTGCTGGCACTCGCCTAACCCCGCGCGAAATGCCGCTGCTGGCATCCCTCGGCGTGGCTACCGTCGCGGTGCGCCGACCGCTGAAAGTGGCCATCTTTAGCACTGGCGACGAGCTCAAACCGGTCGGTACCCCGCTTGCTCACGGCGATATCTATGACTCAAACCGCTACGGCGTGCGGGCCATGCTGGCACGTATGGGCTGCGACTGCCTCGACCTTGGCATCATCCCCGACGATCCGGCCCAGCTACGCGCCGCCTTTATCCGCGCCGACGAAGAGGCCGATGTGCTGATCACCACCGGCGGCGTTTCGGTAGGGGAAGCGGACTTCACCAAACAGCTGCTGGACGAACTCGGCGAGATTGGCTTCTGGAAGCTCGCCATCAAGCCGGGCAAGCCGTTTGCTTTTGGCCGTCTGCCCCGCGCCTGGTTCTTCGGCCTGCCGGGCAACCCCGTCTCCGCCATGGTCACCTTCGATCAGCTGGTGCAACCGGCTCTGGCCAAGCTGGCGGGCCAGCAGTTCGAGCGCCCGCTTCAGCTGCAAGCCATTGCGGCCGAACCACTCAAAAAGAGCCCCGGCCGACTCGACTTCCAGCGCGGCATCATGAGCCAAGGGCCAAACGGCCTCGAGGTGCGCAGCACCGGCTCGCAGGACTCCGCCGTGTTCAGCTCCCTGTCGCGAGCCAACTGCTACATCGTTCTTGAACGGGAACGGGGCCGCGTCGCCGCGGGCGAGACAGTGACCGTGGAGCCATTCGGGGGATTGCTGCTGTGAGCGAGATCCTGAGCGACGCCGAACTGCTGCGCTACAACCGCCAGATCATCCTCAAATCCTTCGACTTCGAGGGACAGGAGGCGCTCAAGCAGGCCCGTGTGCTGGTGATCGGCGCTGGTGGCCTTGGCTGCGCCGCCAGCCAGTATCTGGCGGTAGCCGGGGTTGGCCGACTCACCTTGGTCGATTTCGACAAGGTGGAGCTCTCCAATCTGCAGCGTCAGGTGTTGCACAACGATGAGCGCATTGGCCACTACAAAGTAGACTCTGCCGCCCAGTCGCTGCGAGCCCTCAATCCCTGGCTCAACGTCGAGACCCACGCTGCCGTGGCCGATGAGGCGCTGCTCGATACCCTGCTGCCACGGCATCAGCTGGTTCTCGACTGCACCGACAATCTGGCCATTCGCAACCTGCTAAATCAAAAAGCCCGCCAGCACAGGGTGCCGCTGGTCAGTGGCGCCGCCATCCGGCTGGAAGGCCAGCTCTGCAGCTTCACCTGGCGGGAAGATGAGCCCTGCTACGCCTGCCTCAGCGCCCTGTTTGGCGAGCAGGCCCTCACCTGCGTCGAAGCGGGGGTACTCGCCCCCGTGGTGGGTCTGGTGGGCAGCCTGCAAGCACTCGAAGCCATCAAGCTGCTGGCCGGCATGGGTAAGAACTACAGCGGCCGCCTGCTGATGATCGACGGCCTTGGCGGCACCTTCCGCGAGATGAAGCTGCCCAAGCGCCCCGAGTGCCCGGTCTGCGCACATCCGTAAGCACGGCAACTCATGCATAGCGATGTGCTCAGTTGCAGCCAATAGAAAGCCGACCCCATGGGTCGGCTTTTGCATTGCTTTTTACGTCAAGTGCCGTCAGAAAATACCCTTGGCCTTGACTCGTTTGATGTTGGCTACTTGAGCTGACAGATCTTCCACTATGGGCTCAACTTCAGCGCTATCACTCACCTGTCGCACTGGCGCACTGGCCAGCCGCTGGATCAATCTGTGCTGCTCGCGGATCAGACGCGATTGCTCTTCCAGCTGACGGGACAGCAACTGGATGCTGCTCTGCAGCGGCGCCAGATCCTGCTCGCCTGCAGTTGATGGCAACTTGCCCGCAATCGCTTCAGCCAGCTGATCATGATCGAGGGGGGTTGGCAGACCTTGCCTCAGCTCATCCAACAGCTCGGTGGGCTGCTGCTCACCAAGGCGGCTCACTATCTCCTCCACCAACTGGTCAGAAGAGGGTGCTCCTCCCTGCTGGCCAAGACGACTCACGATCTCGTCAGCCAGCGAACCGCTATCTGCCTGCTCCAGCCGCGGAGCCAGTCGCGCCACTATCTCCTCAACCATGGCATCCGTAGCGGGGCGTTCGTTGCCCTCCCCGCCCAGATGGAAGCCACAACTGGCAAAGGCATGACGCAGGGTGGTCATGCTCACCTGCTCCGGCCCCAGCGCATTGGCAATCGCTTTGCAGAGATTGGGTGCCAGCACGTACATGAACATGCCGGAGAGATAGATATCCTTGTGGAAACGGCTCTTGGAGAAGTCAAACTCCTCGGTGCCCTCCTGGATCTTTCGCGCCCGTTGATACCAGTTCTGCAATACCCCGACCGCATAGCGATCAGACTCCAGCGCACCCGGATCCATGTAGATGGAGAAGGTCATGCGCTTGAGTTGACTACTCATCATCAACCTCGGCCATCACAGGCGCTTCGCGATAGACTTCATCCTCTTCCGTGGTGTAGAGGCAGATTTCACGAGCCAGCGCAGACTGAGCATCGTCCAGCAGCTCGACACGGTCACCCAGGGTGGGATAGGCCGCCTTGATCGCGTCATAAATCAGGGATGCGCCACCACCAACCAGATAGACACGGTTCGGGTTCTTGGCGAACTTCTTCGCTTCATGCGCAACCTGAGTGCCCAGCTCGTCGATCTTGTTTTGCATCTTCTCGAGGATCTTGGGGATCTGGCTCTCGTCGTTCACCACATCGCGTACAAAGCTCATGTCGTGGCGACGCTTGATAAACTCGTTGGCCACCAGATAACTGGAATCGCTGTCTGCTGCGGCCAGCGCCTTGCGAGTAGCGTCGGTCACCATGGAGACACCGATCTCGTTGTTACCGTAGACATCGGAGACATCATCAAACTCACCGACGATGATCCCCATATCCAGAGTGGTGCCGCCACAGTCGATCACCAGAGTCTTGGTGAACTCGTTGCAGCCTGAACCAATCAGACGAGAAAGCGCAGCAGGCAGACTCTCCGGCATCACTTCGACACTGACGATATTGAACAGCTCGCCCTTGTTAAGGGTGATCGGACGCATCAGGTTGCGGCGTTTCTTCTCGATCTTCTCTTCGTTACGCTGGCAATCGTCCGGGTTGTAAAACTCGGTGATGGGCAGGGTTACTGTGATGGCGACATCGCACGGCGTCACACCGGTCTGCAACAGGGCATGATGCACGGAGAGCAGGTTGAGATCGTCATACTGGTACTCCACATGAGTGGTGGCCAGAGACTTGTCGGAAGTCGCGTCGTAGGTGTACTTGGTGTTGCCTATCTCGTAGTTGTAGATCTTCTTGTCTTTACGCAATGCGGCGCTCTTCCAGTCCTTGCGAAAGGAGTTGGGAGAGATGATGGTCTTGAGCACCTTGTTCTCAATCCAGCTCACCTTGACGTTGGTCGAGCCATCATCGATGGCCATTTTCATTACTTCAGACATGAGGAAACACCTGTTAATAGCTCAGAAATGAGTCCGATTGCCTTGTCTTATGCCTTTGGCAAGGCGATCGAACCAATAGATACACGGGGTAAAAGGGCGACAAGTTTAATGGGTTTCTAAAATCCGGTGAAGCAAATGATTAAATCCGGAAGGATCTTCCGCGGGCCAGGCGTGGTGGCCGTTGGGGGTGTGGATGGTGGCGTTGGGCAGGGCGGCAAACTGCTCTACCCGTTTGGCCAGCGGCAGGTAGTCGTGACTGGTGGAGATGATGGCCACCGGCTGCCAGATGGAGCCTAGCCGGGCGCGCACCGACCAGCCGGGTAGCGCCTCCAGCAGCGCCTTGTAGGTTTTCTTTTTATTGCGCACGAAACGCAGTCGGAAGGTGTGGCGCACCTGTGCCAGATCCGGGCCCGGGAAGAGCTCGCGTCCCAGCCACCAGGCGAGCGGGCGCATGCCAAACCAGCGCAGCCATTTGAGGCGCTGGGCGTAACGCTCCTGCTCTTTGGGTGTTTCCAGCAGAAACTCGCTAAAACCGTTGACCAGCACCAGCCCCTGCACCTTGTGGGGCAGTTGCAGCGCCAGCTCCAGCGCCACCATGGCCCCCAGCGACAATCCCACGACCCAGGCGGGTTCTGGCTGTGCATCGAGCCAGTTCACCACATCGGCTGCCAGGGTCGCCACATCGAACGGCCCCTCCTGCATGCTCTGGCCGTGGCCGCGCAAGTCCAGCGCCACCACCCGGTAGTGTTCGGAAAACCGTTCGATCTGCGCCTGCCAGTCGAGGCTGGAGGAGCCCAGCCCGTGCAGCAGCAACAGCAAGGGGCCCTCCCCCGCACTGCGCAGGGCAAGACCGTTGAATTTCATCACCTGATTGCGGCGCATCAGTGTATTGCCTCTCGACTCATCACCTGAACCATCTCTTGTTGTTATGTTGCCCGTAGCCATCCTGCCACGTTATCAGCACGGCGCCCAATCAGCCTTCGCTGACCAGACTCACCGCCTTGATATAAGCGTAGATCTGCTGCTCCGGCGCCAGCGCCAGCCGCCTGGCGGAGCGGCTGGTGATCCGGGCCAGCAGTATCTGCTCACCCAGCGCCAACTGCAACAGGGTCTGGCCGGGGCGCACCTCGCGCACCGCCAGCAGACGGGTGACGAGACAGTTGGAGAGACTGGAGTGCTCGATGGGGGCTGTGGCAATCACCACATCCCGCCCCGCCACCTTGATCTGCAAGGGGCCACTCTCGTCCGGCACATGGGTCATGGTAACCCGCAGCCGCTGCTCGCCGAGTTGCAGGGTCGCCATCTGCTCGTCATCATCGTAGTGAGAGAGGGTCGCATCCAGCATCACCCCGGCATCGTCACGGCTGGCGAGCGAGAGATCCGTTCGGGCGAAGATTTCGCTCGGCCGTCCCTGCGCCTCCACCCTGCCACCTTCCAGCAGCACCAGCTGATCGCAGAGCAGGCTCACCTCCTCCATGGCGTGGCTGACGAAGATCATCGGGATGCCGCTCTCCTGCTGCAGGCCCTTGAGCACATGGGCCTGATGGATGCGGCTGCGCCGATCGAGCGCCGAGAAAGGCTCATCGAGCAGTAGCAGGTCGGGTTCGGCCAGCAGCGCCCGCCCCAATGCCACCCGCTGGCGTTGACCGCCAGAAAGCGCATGGGCAGGCTGCCCCAGCAACTCGGCAAAACCGAGCCGCGCCGCCAGCGCCTCGGGCTGCCAGCGCCCTCGACCCTTGCGGGCCGCCAGTTGCAGATTGCCGAGCACCGTCAGATGGGGGAAGAGGCGCGAGTCCTGAAACACCAGTCCGATCCGGCGCGCTTCGGGCAGCAGTTGAGCATACTCCCGATCGCGCCACCGCAAGCGATCCCCGTTTTGGCGATCGAGCCCGGCGATGATGCGCAGCAGTGTGCTCTTGCCGCAGCCCGAGGGGCCGAACAGGCCAAGGATCCCCCCCAGCTCGAGGGTCAGTGCACAATCGAGGCTAAAGGGGCCAAACTCACGCCGAACATGGAGGTTCAGGGCATGGCGGTGCGGCTCGTTCACTGGCGGCATAGTAGCGGGCTGGTTCATCCAAACACTCTCCGCTGTCGGCGCTGCAACACACCATAGACAAGCACCAGCATCACCAGCGAGAAGGCCATCAGGCCGCCCGCCAGATAGTGGGCTTGTCGGTAATCCATCGCCTCCACATGATCAAACAGGGCGATGGAGAGCACCTGGGTTTCACCGGGGATATTGCCGCCAATCATCAGCACCACGCCAAACTCCCCCAGGGTGTGGGCAAAGCCGAGGGCTGCCGCCATTACAAAGCTTGGCAGGGTCATCGGCAAGATGATGTGGAAGAAGCGCTCCAGCGGGCCGAGCCCCAGGGTAGCGGCAGCTTCCAGCTCCTTGTTGCCCATGTTGACGAAGGCGGAGGTGAGCGGCTGCACCACGAACGGCAGCGAATAGAGGATGGAGGCAAACAGCAGGCCGAGAAAGCTGAAGGCGAGCGGGGCGCCAAAGATGTCGCGCCACCAGGCGCCGAAACCATATTCGGGGGAAAAGGCGAGTAGCAGATAAAAACCCAGTACCGTGGGAGGCAGCACCAACGGCAGTGCCACCAAGGCCTCAACCAGCGGCCGCAGCGGGTTCTGACTGCGCGACAGCCACCAGGCCAGCGGCGGTGCCAACAACAGCAAAATCGCGGTGGTGCAGGCCGCAAGCTTCAGGGTGAGCCAGACCGCCAGCAGATCCCCTTCACTCATTGCCGACCTCCCGGTTGATAAATGCCCCCAACGGCATGGTATCCATCCTTATTGCAAAGAGTGGCCGACCCGAAGGCCGACCACTCAGGGTATCGCATCAGGCCCATCCCCTTATTGGGGCAAGGCATAACCCGCTGCCTTGATCTGCGCCTGACCCGGCCCCTTGAGCCAGGTCACCAGTGCCTCGACCGCGGCACCTTTCTTCAATACCAGCCCCTGCTGCTCGATGGGGGGATAGAAGCTCGCAGGCACTGCCCAGGCTTCACCAGTCTTGCCCGCCTCAACCAGATTGGCCCAGGCGACAAAGCCCAGCTCGGCATTGCCGGTGTCGACAAATTGCCAGGTCTGGCCGATGTTGGCGCCGGTCAGCAACCGGTACTGCTTGGGATCGATCTTGAGATGGGTGAGGGTCGCCATGGCGGCAGCACCATAGGGTGCGGTACGGGCATTGGCGATGGCGAGGTTGCCTTTCCAGCTACGCAGGGTCGCCTCGTCAGGGGCCGGCCCCCCCTTCTTCCACAGCCCCAGCTGGCCGATGGCGTAGGTGAAGCGATCGCTCCCCTTGCCCTCTTTTTCCAGCTTCTCGGGAGTTGCCACATCGGCAGAGAGGAAGAGATCGAACGGCGCGCCGTGACTGATCTGGGTGTAGAGCACCCCAGTGGCAGCAGACGAGATGGCCAGGGTATGGCCGGTCTTGGCGGTAAACTCCTTGCCGATACGATCTATGGTGCCCTTGAAATTGGCGGCCACGGCCACCTTCACTTCATCGGCCTGCACGGCACCGGTATGCAAGGTGGCGGCGCAAATGCCGGCGATGACAACAGATAACAGCGGTTTCATTCCCTTTCTCCTGATGGGGCCCGCACATCCGCGCCCCTAAGCGGGGCCGTGGTTCCCGTTGAACCTGCGCCCCTCGTGATGAACAGGTCAGGCTTGCCAGCGGGCGGCGGCGGCGTTGTCGCTCTCCTTGGCCTCGACCCAGCGTTGCACACCCTCGGCGGTCAGCTCTTTTTTCCAGAACGGCGCCCGGGTTTTCAAGAAATCCATGATGAAGTGACAGGCATCAAAAGCGGCGTCACGGTGGGCACTGCTCACCGCCACCAGCACGATCTGATCGCCAAGCCACAGCTCGCCGATGCGATGAATGAGGGTGCACTCCTGCAGCGGCCAGCGGCGACGGGCCTCTTGCACGATATCGGCCAGCGCCTTCTCGGTCATGCCGGGGTAGTGTTCGAGGGCCAGCCCCTTCACCTCCTCCCCCTGATTGAAGTCGCGCACCTTGCCAACGAAGGTGACGATGGCGCCACTGTCTGGGCGGGTGGCGAGGCGGGCATATTCGTCCGCCAGCGAGAAATCCTCCCGCTGCACCAGAATGCGATCGGTAATAGTTGCGTCGTTCATGGCTCAGCCTCCGGTCGTTACTGGAGAGAAAGTGAAGAAGGCCACTTCGTCACCACCGCACAGCTCAGTGGTGCGATCCACGGTCATTATCTCGCTCATCCTTAACCTCCGGTCACCGGCGGGAAGAAGGCCACCTCATCACCATCATTGATGGGGGTATCGAGGGGCACCAGGGTCTGGTTGACCGCCACCAGCAGCTTGCCAGCTTCCAGCGCCAGCGCCCACTTGTCGCCGCGTTCACAGAGCGCCGCGCGCAGCGCTTCGGCGGTGGCATAGTCGCACGGCAGGCTCAGCTCATCGCAGGCCACCAGCTCTCTTACTTGCGCAAAAAACAGTACCTTGATCATGCTTGCTCCCCGCTATTTGACCCCAGCTGAAAATGGCCGGACTTGCCGCCCTTTTTCTCTACCAGCCGCACCTGTTCGATCACCATGTCCTTTTGTACCGCCTTGCACATGTCGTAGATGGTCAGCGCCGCTACCGACGCGGCGGTCAGCGCCTCCATCTCTACCCCGGTCTTGCCCGAGAGCTTGCAGAGGGTGCGGATATGCACCCGATTCTGCTCGGCCAGCGGCACTATCTCCACCTCGACTTTGGTCAAGGCCAGCGGATGGCAGAGTGGGATGAGATCGGCGGTCTTCTTGGCGGCCATGATGCCGGCGATGCGGGCGGTGGCGAACACGTCACCCTTGTGGTGCTGGCCGCTCAGGATCAGCGCCAGCGTCTCGGGGGCCATGGCAACAAACGCCTCAGCGCGGGCTTCGCGCTCGGTCACCAGCTTGTCGGTCACATCCACCATATGGGCTTCGCCGCTCTGGTTCAGATGCGTCAGGTTGGGCTGGGTCTGCTTGGGATCGGTCTGGTTCATCGTTTGCTCTCAGAGGTGGGAGACAAAGTTGCACGGCTTGGTGCGGGCATCGAGCTGATCGCGGATCAGTTGCTCCCAGCCCAGCTGGCAAGCGCCGGTGGAGCCGGGCAGACAGCAGATCAGGGTGCGATTGGCGAGTCCCGCCAGCGCACGGCTCTGCATGGCGGAGCCTTTAATCTCGGCAAAAGAGAGTTGACGGAACATCTCGCCAAAACCCTGTACGGTGCGTTCGAACAGCACACCGACCGCTTCCGGCACCCGGTTCTGTTCATTGAAGCCGGTACCGCCGTTAATCAGTACCACCTGCACCCCCTCATCGGCGATCCACTCGCTCACCCGCGCGCGGATGCGAAACAGGTTGTCCGGGCAGAGTGCCCGATCGGCCAGCTGATGGCCCGCGTCGGTAAGGGCCGAGACCAGATAGTCGCCCGAGCTGTCATCGGCGGCAGTGCGGCTGTCGGAGACCGTCAGCACGGCGATCTTGAGGGGAATAAATGCGTTGTGTTTCTGTCCCATCGGGCAGCTCCTTGTGGCTATGGACCGTCAACGAGGCAGGAAGAGAAGGGGTATGAGAGGCCAGCTGTCAGGGCGCAAAAACGGACGCAGACAGGGGTGACCAACTTGCTCAAGCGTGTGACGGCGGGCTGATTCTATCAAAGGTTTCACGAGATATGGGATTTAAAAGACACACAAATCTGATGCTTGTCCCATATATGAACAAAACGCAGGCCGGGCAAACCCGGCCTGTCGTCGCAGGATCAGAACCCTTTCACCCCGGTCATGTCGGGCAGCTGGTGAGCTATCCCCTTGTGACAGTCGATGCAGGTACTTTCACCACTGGCCAGATTGGTAGAGTGCATCTTGGCGGCACGCTGCCCCTGCAGGGAGAAGTCCATGTACTCGAAGTTGTGGCAGTTGCGGCACTCGCGCGAATCAGTCTCTTTCATCCGCTGCCACTCCCGCTCCGCCATCTCGCGTCGGTGCGACTCGAACTTCTCGCGGGTATCCACCTTGCCGGTGATCATGCCCCACAGCTCCTTGGAAGCCTGCACTTTGCGGATGATCTTGTAGGTCCACTCGTGCGGTACGTGACAATCCGGGCAGCTGGCCCGCACACCGGAGCGGTTGGCGTAGTGGATGGTGTCGCGGTACTCCTCGTACACGTTGTCCTTCATCTCGTGACAGCTGGTGCAGAAGGCCTCGGTGTTGGATGCTTCCATGGCGGTGTTGAAGCCACCCCAGAAAATCACGCCACCGAAGAAGCCCATCAGCAGGATGACCCAGAGAGCCGCCTTCGATGGTGACTTGAAGGTGGTCCACAGACGCTGGATAAAGCCGGGTAATTTCATCTATGGATTCCTCAGTTCAGCGCTTCAACCGGTTTAAAGGTATTTTCCACCAGCGGCTTGGCATCCGCTTGCGGCACATGGCACTGCAGACAGAAGTAGCGACGCGGCGACACTTCACCCAGGGTCAGGCCGTCGCGGGTCTCGAAGTGAGTCGGACTGATCTTGGGAGCCTTCATGGCACTGGCATTCTTGAAGCTGTGGCAAGCCAGGCACTTATTGACCTTGGTATCCACCTCATAGTTGCGAATGTCGTGGGGGATCAGCGGCGGCTGATGCATGTACTGGCGATCGTAGGGCGCGCCATCCTTGCGGAAGTTTTTCAGGGGCGCGGCGGTGGCATCGGTCACCAGATCGGTGGCGCCACGCTCGGACTTGAGGCCACCGGTACTGTTGGTGATCTCGGGGGCCGCTGCCATCAAGGATCCCGCCATCAGGCAGGCCAGCATTGCTCCAATCAGCTTTTTCATTATTTGTTCTCCGACGTTTTTTCTGCCTTGACGGCAAAACCTACAGTGATTTCAAAAACTTGTTCCGCGCAGACATCGATGCAGCGGCCACAGTTGGTACACTCCTGAGCCGCAATCAAGAGCCCGTGACCTCGCTTGGCACCATGAACAGGCCCGCGCAGGATGGGACGCTCCGGGCAGACCGCATAACAATCCATGCAGTTGTTGCACCGCTCGCGCCCCTTGGCAGAAATCTTGATAAATCCGACCCGGTTGACCAGGGCATAGAAGGCCCCCACCGGACAGAGATGACCGCACCAACCCCGCTCAACCACGAAGAGATCGAACAGGAACAGCGCTGCAAGCAGGGCCCAGCCCGCCCCCATGCCAAACAGCAGACCGCGCATGGCGAGCGACACAGGATTGACCAGCTCCCACGCCATCACCCCGACCACCGCTGGCACCACCAGCACCATGGCCAGCAGCCAGTAGCGAGTCGTGCGGCTGAACTGGCCGTTGCCCTTGAGGCCAAGTCGCCCCCTGAGCCAGGCTGCGGCATCCGTGATGAGGTTGACCGGACAGACCCAGGAGCAGAACACCCGCCCCCCGACCAGCCAGTAACCGGCCAGCACAATGGCAGCACCGAGCCAGAGGGTGGTGATGGGCCAGTGGCCCGCCGCCAGCGACTGCAACAGCGTGAGGGGATCGGTCAGCGGCACCGTCTCCAGCAACATCGAGCTGGAGAGGTTGCCCTTGAGGATCCAGATGCCCACCAGCGGCCCCAGCAAAAACAGCCCGAGCACGCTGAACTGACTCAGCCGACGCAGCAGCAGGAAGCGGTGAGCACGCCACCACCCCAGCTTGATACGAGCCTCCTCTCCCGGATAACGACTCATAACCCCTCCGGTTTGCGGGTGGGCAGGGTGAGCCTGTCGCCGATGAGCGACTTGTTCCCCGCCTTGGCCTTCTCTTCCCAGCCGAGCCGGTAGTGATGACCCAGCTCACCTTTGGCGAGCTGGCGAGGCACCACCTTGATGGCAGCTTCCTCCAGCACGCAGGCATGCTCGCACTTGCCACAGCCGGTACAGATATCGCTGTGTACCGTGGGCAGGAACATGGCGTGTTTGCCGGTACGCTGGTTATGCTGCAGCTCAAGAGTGATCGCCTTGTCAATCAGCGGGCAGACCCGATAACAGACATCGCAGCGCAGCCCCAGATAGTTGAGGCAGGTCTCGTGATCGATGAGCACTGCCACCCCCATCCGGGCCTGATCGATGTCGGTCATCTGCTGATCCAGCGCCCCGCTCGGGCAGGCCACCACGCAAGGGATGTCATCACACATCTCGCAGGGCACGACACGCGCCTTGAAATAGGGGGTGCCAGTGGTCACAGGGTCAAACAGCCGTGCGAGTTTGAGGGTGTCGTAGGGGCACGCCTCGACGCAGAGCCCGCAACGCACGCAGGCGCCGAGAAACTTTGCTTCATCGAGGGCGGCAGGCGGACGCAGCGCCTGGGCAGGCACAGCTTGTGCCTGCTGGCGGGCCACGCCACCGAGCCCCACGCCAAGCAGGCCCACACCGCAGGCCCCCTTGGCCATGTCGGCCAGAAACTGGCGACGACTACGACTCATCTCGTACTCCCCCGCCTTAAGCCTTCATCACCTTGACGGCGCACTTCTTGTAATCGGTCTCTTTCGAGAGCGGATCGGTGGCGTCCAGGGTCAGCTTGTTGACCAGCTGGCTCGCATCAAAGAAGGGCATGAAGACCAGTCCTTTCGGCGGACGGTTGCGACCACGGGTCTCGACACGGGTCTTCACCTCGCCACGGCGGGAGGAGACGATCACCTCTTCACCACGACGCACGCCGCGAGCCTTGGCATCGTCCGGGTGCATGAAGAGCACCGCATCCGGGAAGGCGCGATAGAGCTCGGGCACCCGACGGGTCATGGTGCCGGTGTGCCAGTGCTCCAGCACGCGGCCGGTGGAGAGCCACAGATCGTACTCTTTATCCGGCGACTCGGCGGCGGGCTCGAACGGCAGGGCGAAGATGACCGCCTTGCCATCGGGCTTGCCATAAAAACGTACCCCCTCGCCCGCTTTCACATAGGGGTCGAACCCTTCACGGTAGCGCCACAGGGTCTCTTTGCCATCTACCACAGGCCAGCGCAGACCACGGGCTTCGTGGTACTGATCGAACGGCGCCAGATCGTGACCGTGGCCACGACCGAAGGTGGCGTACTCTTCGAACAACCCTTTCTGGACGTAGAACCCGAAGTGCTCGGCCTCGTCGTTCAGCAGACCTTTGCTCTGCTCTTTCGGGAACTGGTTGACCTGACCGTTGGCATAGAGCACGTCGAACAGGGTTTTGCCCTTCACTTCCGGCATCTTGGCAATCAGCTCAGCCGGCCACACTTCCTCAACCTTGAAGCGCTTGGAGAACTCCATCAGCTGCCACAAGTCGGACTTGGCCCCTTCCGGCGCTTTCACCTGCTGGTGCCAGAACTGGGTGCGGCGCTCGGCGTTGCCATAGGCCCCCTCTTTCTCCACCCACATGGCGGTGGGGAGGATGAGATCAGCGGCCTGGGCAGTGACGGTCGGGTACGGGTCGGAGACCACGATGAAGTTGCGCGGATCGCGATAGCCAGGCAGGCGATCGGTATTCATGTTGGGGCCGGCCTGCATGTTGTTGTTACACATCACCCAGTAGGCGTTGAGCTTGCCATCTTTGAGCATGCGATCCTGCAGCACGGCGTGGAAACCCACCTTGTCGGGAATGGTCCCCTCCGGCAGTTTCCAGATCTGCTCGGCAATGGCGCAGTGTTTGGGCTCGGTCACCACCATGTCGGCAGGCAGACGGTGGGCAAAGGTACCCACTTCACGCGCGGTGCCACAGGCAGAGGGCTGACCGGTCAGTGAGAAAGGACCATTACCCGGCTCGGAGATCTTGCCGGTCAGCAGGTGGATGTTGTAGCAGAGGTTGTTGGCCCAGACGCCACGAGTATGCTGGTTGAAACCCATGGTCCAGTAGGAGACCACCTTCTTGCTCGGGTCGGCATAGAGCTTGGCCAGCTTTTCCAGCTTCTCTTTGGAGACGCCGGAGAGCTTGGAGACCGACTCCACATCGTAATCCGCCACGAACTTGGCAAACTCCTCGAAGGTCATAGGAGTGGCATCGCCGCTGTCCGGATTCTTCGCTTTCTGCTGCAGCGGATCGGTCGGGCGTAGGCCGTAACCGATGTCGGTGACCCCCTTCTTGAACACGGTGTGCTTGTTGACGAAGTCCCAGTTCACCTTGTCGTTCTGGATGATGTAGTTGGCGACATAGTTGAGGATCGCCAAGTCGGTCTGCGGAGTGAACACCATGCCGTTGTCCGCCAGCTCGAAGCTGCGGTGCTCGAAGGTCGAGAGCACGTGCACCTGCACATCCGGGTTGGAGAGACGACGATCAGACATCCGCGACCAGAGGATGGGGTGCATCTCGGCCATGTTGGAACCCCACAGCACGAACGCATCGGCCTGCTCGATATCGTCGTAGCAGCCCATCGGCTCGTCCATGCCGAAGGTACGCATGAAGCCGACGACCGCAGAGGCCATGCAGTGACGGGCATTGGGGTCAATGTTGTTGGAGCGGAAACCGGCCTTCATCAGCTTGGCGGCAGCATAGCCTTCCCAGACGGTCCACTGGCCGGAGCCGAACATGCCGACGGCGGTCGGCCCCTTCTCTTTCAGGGTCGCCTTGAACTTCTCGGCCATGATGTCGAACGCCTGATCCCAGCTGATGGGGGCAAAGTCACCATCCTTGTCGAACTGGCCGTTCTTCATCCGCAGCATCGGCTGGGTCAGGCGATCCTGGCCGTACATGATCTTGGAGAGGAAGTAGCCCTTGATGCAGTTGAGGCCACGGTTGACCGGTGCATCGGGGTCGCCCTGAGTCGCCACGACCCGACCATCCTGAGAGCCCACCAGCACGGAGCAGCCGGTACCGCAGAAGCGGCAGGGAGCCTTATCCCAATGGATGGCCGTCTTGTCGGTACTGGTGATGAGATTGGCTGCCAGCGTGGGGGCACTGACACCGGCCACGGCAGCGGCAGCTGCCACCGCGTTGGCCTTCATAAAGTCGCGTCGACTCAGCTTCATGGCATATCCTCACATTGCTTATCGCGTAATAGTTGTCGAATCTGTCGAACGGGAGCCAGCCATCAGCGGCAGAGGGCACGCCCGGCATCCCATCACTCTTTTCAGTGACCGCCCAGTTCATCGAACTGGTGGTAAATCAGGGCGGCAGAGAGCACACCCGGCATCGCCTGTATCGCATCAATGGCCGCCATGATCGGCCGCTGGCTCGAACCTTCCAGGGTCACGACCAGCTTGCCCTCGTCACTGACGGCGTGGATCTCGGCCCCTTCAAGGGCGCCAATCTGCTCGGCGAGCTGATGGCGCAAAGGGGGCTGGGTCAGCACCACCAGACTCGATACATGGAACTCCTGATCCATTGTGGCTTCTGTGTCACACGGCTTCTGACTCATTCTGACTCCTGCTTGAGGGTGGGCTGGCTCGCACCACCGGATGGGGCGGCTCGCCCGTCGACCTTGATGCTGCCAACCGGACAATCCTGCACACAGGCGCCGCAGCCATTACAGCGATCCGGCTCGACCGTTGGGGTAGGCACACGCCCCAGCACCGGAATAAAACGAATGGCATTGGGCTCACAGCTGTCCTGACAGCGCTGGCAGAACACCTGACCATTGGCCAGACAGTTGGCCTCGATATGGGCCTTGTAGTGCCAGGGGGACTCGCTGGTCGGGCGAAACACAGGCGCCTTGCAGACCGTGGCGCACTCGGTGCAGAAGGTGCATTCACCACGCTGGAAATCGACCACCGGAAAACCGCCCTCGCCATTCACCAGGATCTGCTCCGGACAGGCCGCCAGACAGTCCCCGCAGCGGGTGCAGTCGGCGACAAATGTCGACCAATTGACTGACCAGGGCAACTGCACCGGCGGTTCGGCAGTTCTCAGCCGCCCCCGGAACAGGCCGCGGCGGGCAAGATCGATCTCATCCGGCATGTTGACTCCTGTTCTGGTGAAAAAGGGGACAGTGCGAGTCCATGATTGGCATTCTTGATACCAATTATAAGAGTGGGTGTATATTGCGGCCCTGACAAGGTAAGGGATATACCACCAGGGAGATAAACAGGGGGGATTCTTGCGCCAGATCAAAGCCTTGCAGCGCAATAAAAAAGGAGGTATCGGTTAAAATACCTCCATGTGAGGATTGCTATTTAATCGTTGGCGATTTTTTGCGGTTATCCGCCGATCGAGGCGAGATGAGGGGTGATGCCGGCATTGCCCTCATGGAGACGATGGGTGGCACTCTTGCCCGCCAGTGCCGCGCGAATGCGCTGTTGCAGCTCATCGGATTGTGCATCTGCGCCGAGCAGATCCCGCAAGTCGATGCCGTTGTCACCAAACAGGCACAGATGCAGCTTCCCCAGCGAGGAGACCCGCAGCCGGTTGCAACCGGCACAGAAATCCTTGCTGTAGGGCATGATAAGCCCCACCCCACCTTGCGAATCGGGGCGCATAAAGACCTGCGCCGGACCGTCATCCGAGCCCCGCAACTGCTGCACCCAGCCGCTCTCCAGCAAGCGCTGTTTGATCTGCTCGCCGCTGACATGGTGGTCACGAAACAGGGTATCCATCTCGCCGGTCTGCATCAGCTCGATAAAGCGCAGCTCGATAGGCTTGTGCCTGATCCAGCCCAGAAAGGCATCGAGCTGGTAGTCGTTGAGCCCCTTGAGCAGCACCGCATTGATCTTCACCGATTTGAAACCGGCGGCCAGTGCTGCTTCGATCCCCTCCATCACCTCGGCCAGCTTGTTCTCACCGGTGATCTGGTGAAACTGGCGCGGGTCGAGACTGTCGACACTGACATTCAGCGCGTTGAGTCCGGCATCAAACCACTCCTGAGCCCGCTCCTTGAGGCGATAGCCGTTGGTGGTCATGGCGACCTTCTCGATACCCGGGGTGGTGGCAATCACCTTGACGATCTCGGTGAAATCGCGGCGCAGGGAGGGCTCGCCCCCCGTGATGCGCACCTTGCGGGTGCCCATGGCGGCAAAACCGCTGACCACGCGGCGGATCTCGTCAATCGAGAGAAAGGGTTGACGCCCCGCTTTGTGACCTTCTGGGGGTCGATAACCGTCAGGCAGGCAATAGGTGCAACGGAAATTGCACACATCGGTCACCGACAGACGCAAATAGTAAAAACGACGGGAAAAACCATCTTCAAGTGGCAACATAAACACCTTTCCAAATACGGGAGGCCAGGGCATTTCTTTCCTGACCCTTACAGCTCGAACGTCGGCTGACGGCTGGTTTCCCCCTATCGCTAGGACTTAGGCAAAACCGCTCGGAGTTCATCTAGTTTTTCGATGCTAACACAAGTTGGAGTACACTCCCACGCATCTTGCGGGGTCCTTATCACTATTCAGAGGTGCGCATCAGTATGGGAAAACGGTTCAGGGTCCATTCGGTCAGCAGTGCCATTGGCCGCGCCATGGTGTTGATCCTCTTCATGGCCAGCCTGATCGCGCTGGTCGCCATGGTCACCCTCTTCTACTCGGTACCCGATGCCAAGGCGATCAACCTCTCCGGTTCGCTGCGGATGCAGGCCTACCGGATGGCCTACGAAATCGAGCGGGGCGACAGCGTGCTGGGACGCCTCTCCCAGTTTGAAGAGACCCTGCACGCCGAAGAGCTGCAGGAGACCCAGCGCTGGATCACTCCAGCCTCCCTGCGCCGCACCTATGGCGAGGTGCTCGGCCAGTGGCAGGTGATGCGCCAGCACATCGAGGATCGCACTCCCAGACGGTACACCGATAACACCGAGCAGTTTGTGGCGGCCATCGACAATTTCGTCAATCAGATGCAGTACCACGTGGAATTCAAGGTGCGGATGCTGGCACTGGCGGAGGGGCTCGGCCTGCTGGCCATCATCACCATCGCCTGGTTCACGGTGCGCTTCACCCGCCAGCAGGTGGTCGCCCCCCTCAACCAGCTGGTCTACTGCGCCCGCCAGATCCAGCGGCAAGATTTCGATCTTCAGCTGCCCGCACACGGCGAAAACGAGCTGGGGGAGCTGTCGCGCGCCTTCGTCACCATGGCCGACGAGCTGGGTAAGCTCTATCGGGAGCTGGAAAACAAGGTGGAAGAGAAAACCGCCAAGCTGCAGCAGGCCAACGACACCCTCTCGTTTCTCTACTCGACCGCCCAAAAGCTGCACGCCGCCCCGCTCAGCACCCGCACGCTGATCAAGCTGCTGGACAGGGCTGCCGCCCACCAGCATATCGACCATATCCGGCTGACCCGCTTCGAGCACAACGCCATGCCGGTCTACATCTCTGGGCGCACCGGCTGGCCCGGCGATCTCGATGCGGTGGCCAGCTTTTATCTGCAGATGGATGAGCAGGAGTTCGGCCGCCTCGACATCATCAGCCAACACCCCATCGATGAGCGGTTGATTAAAAACTTCACCATGCTGCTGGCTCAGGTGCTGCACAAAGACCAGACCCTGCTGCAACAGCAGCGACTGCTGCTGATGGAGGAGCGGGCGGTGATCGCCCGCGAGCTGCACGACTCGCTGGCGCAGGCCCTCTCCTATCTCAAGATCCAGTCCACCCTGCTCAAGCGCTCTTACGCCAAGGGGCAACATGACAAGGCGCAGGAGGCGATGCAGCAGATCGACGAGGGGCTTAGCAATGCCTATACCCAGTTGCGCGAACTGCTCGGTACCTTCCGTCTCACCATTGGCGATGCCAATCTGGGGGAAGCGATCCGCGTCATGCTTGATCAACTGCAACCTCAGACCCAGGCCGAAATCCGGTTCCATTACGGACTGGCCGACAACGACCTGGAGGCGGGCCAGCATATCCACATTTTGCAGTTGATCCGTGAGGCAGTGCTCAATGCCATCAAACATGCCAACGCGCAAGTGATTGATGTTAGCTGTGAGACCCTCGCCAGTGGTAACATTGAGGTTCAGATTTCAGATGACGGTGTCGGGATCGGACTCGCCAGCTCGGCGATCAACCATTACGGGTTGAGCATCATGAACGAGCGCGCCAGCAAACTGCACGGTCTGCTGACCATCAACGAGCAGCAACCACAAGGCACCTGCGTGCATCTGACCTTTCCCACCAGTCTAGCGAGAGACGCCTGATGGACGAGATGAAATACACAGTTCTGGTCGTAGATGACCATCCCCTCATGCGCAAAGGGATTGTGCAGTTGCTGGCTCTGGAAGAGAACATGGAGGTGACCGGTGAAGCCTCCAACGGCACAGATGCCGTGGCACTGGCCAAAGAGTCCGAGCCGGACCTGATCCTGCTCGACCTCAATATGAAGGGGCTCTCCGGCCTCGATACCCTCAAGGCGCTGCGGGCCGAAGAGATCACCTCCCGGGTGGTGATCCTCACCGTCTCCGATGCCCGTCAGGATGTGGTGGCTTTGCTCAAGGCCGGTGCTGACGGCTACCTGCTCAAGGATACCGAGCCTGATCTGCTGCTGGCCCAGCTGGCCGATGTGATGACCGGCAAGCAGATCCTGAGCGAACCGCTGCGCCCCTATCTCGAAAACATCTACGAGCTGGATCACCTGCAGCAGAAGCTGGAAAGCTTAACGCGTCGCGAAATGCAAATCCTGCGCGAAATTGCAAAAGGCCTCTCCAACAAACAGGTCGCCTCGGTACTCCATATCTCCGAGGGAACGGTCAAGGTTCACGTGAAGAGCCTGCTGAAGAAACTCGAGGCGCAAAGCCGCGTGGAAGCGGCTGTCATGTATCTGGAGCAGCGCAACTAAGCGCCCTCAACCGCCCGAAAAGCCACCCTCCGGTGGCTTTTTTCATTCTCTGGCACAGTCGCTGCATTGTCATATTCAGCAACTACTCAATGGAGGATGGAACATGAAACTACAACCTTTGGCACTGTTCCCCTTGCCTTCCCACATACTGCCGGGCGGCAAGCTTCCTCTGCGTCTGTTCGAGCCACGCCACCTGCAGATGCTCAAGGAGTCATTCATCAACGATCAGGGCTTTGGCATCGTGATGGAAGAGTCGACCACCTCGGGACAATCCGGCCGCATTCTGCCGGTGGGCACCCGGGTCAAGGTGACTGACTTCTACACCCTTAATGATGGCCTGCTGGGGGTGACGGTGCTGGGACTGGAGCGCTTCTGTATCCACGAGATGGAAACAGACGAGATGGGCCTGCGCCGGGCCAAGGTGGAGATGCTGCCCAACTGGCCGAGCACCCACTCAGATTTCAACGACAAGCTCCTGGTCAATCGCCTGCGGGAAGTGTTCGAGCAGTATCCGGAGCTTGATGAGCTCTATCCGGACAAGCGCTTTGAAGATGCCGCCTGGCTCTGCCAACGCTGGCTCGAGATATTGCCGATGCCGATTTATGAAAAGCAGATGCTGATTGCCAAACAAAACAGCGAAGCAGCCCGTAAATTCCTGCATCGCCTGATTTCACAATGACAAAAACAGCGTTGCAAAATGCAAATATTCCAACAATGAAAATGTGAAATTCGCATTTTGCGAGTGAGTAGGAACGCAGAACGCCATAACAAGAGAGAGCCGCTGCGCTAAACGGCCAAAATTGAACACAAAAGAGTCTAAAAAAGTTGGCACAGATTTTTCATATAGATTGATACAACCCGATTTATCCCGTGCTCTCTTCAGTATTTGCTGAAGAACTGGTCAACCCACAAAGTTGACCATTTTTTTTATCCGCGCGTCGGCAACCGCTGACCAAAGTGACGCTGCAAACACTCTCTCAACCGTGACAAGGTGATGGGCTTGGCGAGAAAGTCATCCATCCCCTGCGCGAGACAGCACGCCTTGTCCTCCGCCATCGCATTGGCCGTCAGGGCGACGATAGGCATGGTGCATCCCAACTCCCGCAACCGGCGAGTCGCTTCCAGTCCGTCCATCAGGGGCATCCGCATATCCATCAGGATCAGATCCGGGAGCTGCTCATCCACCTGCGCCAGCGCCTCCAGACCATTGGCTGCCAGCCGTACCTTGCCCACCAGTTTTTGCAGCATCAGCGACACCACCAGCTGATTCACCGGGCTGTCCTCCACCACCAGCACATCCAGTGGCAGCAGTGCCGAAGCCCCCTCCTCCCGCTGCGGCTGGCTATGACAAGGCAGCGCCATGCCAGGCAGCTCGAACCAGAAACAGCTTCCCTTGCCCGGCTCACTCTTCAGGTGGATCTCTCCCCCCATAAGCGTCACCAGACGCTTGCTGATGGCAAGACCCAGGCCGGTACCGGAAAAACGCCGGGTGGCCGAGTTGTCGACCTGGGAGAAGGGTTCAAACAGCAGCGCCTGATCCGCATCAGCGATCCCGATCCCGGTGTCGGAGACCGAGATCAGCAGCTTCTCATCCTGCCAACCCAGGTGCAGTGTCACCTGCCCCTGCTCGGTAAATTTGAGGGCGTTGTCCAGCAGATTGCCCATCACCTGTGACAAACGCATCGGATCCCCCTGCAACTCCCGGGGTACCGACTCATCGACCCGATAAACCAGCGCAATCCCCTTGGCGGCGGCACGGGTTTGCAGCGGTTCGACCAGGGATTGGCAAAGCTGGACGGGCTGCAGGGTCTCGCAGTGAAACACCAGGGTTTGCGACTCGATTTTCGAAAAATCGAGCACGTCGTCGATGATGGTTTGCAGCAATCTGGCCGAGTGGGTGGCATGGCGCAGCAGGCTCTGTTGCTCCGGCGCCAGCTCGGCATGCTGCACCAGATCGAGCATCCCCAACACCGCATTCATGGGCGAGCGGATCTCGTGGGTCATCATGGCGAGAAACTGGGACTTGGCACGGTTGGCCGCTTCAGCCTCATCCCGTGCCCGCGCCAGCTCCTCTTCCCTACGGATCTGGTTGCTGATATCCCGGGCAGTGCCACGATAACCGATAAACTGGCCATCATGGTCAAAACAGGGCTCGGCGCTCACTTCCATCCAGCAGGGGCCGTGTTGCAGCGCAACCTGCATCCGCACCCCTCGCACCGGCTGGCGCAGCTCCAAAAGCTGCAGGTATTTCTGGGCATCGCAGCTCTGCTTGTTGCAGACGTAGTCATAGAGGGTCGGCCGGGTCGCCTGCGGGGTCATCTCATCCAGATAACCCGGCTCTGAGGCATAACTGAGGCGATGCTCGGCATCTGTCTCCCAGAACCAGTCCGAAGCCATGGCGGCGAAGCTGCGAAAACGGCGTTCGCTGGCCTGCAACGCTTCGGTTTTTACCGCAACCTGCTCCTGCAAGCGGGCCCGATAGGTGATGTTGACCAGCGCCTGGGCGATAAGCGGACGGCATCGCTCCATGGCGGCCTTGCTGGTGAGATCGAAGGTGCCCGCCCGAGCGTGGCGGCAGATGAGGGTGGCGGTAAAACCGGGGGCCTGCAGCCCGGTCAGCATCACGCTGGCCCAGCCCGGCTCGCTCGCCAGCGGCGCCAGCTCAGGCAGCTGGGCGGGATCGTAAATCACCAGGGTTTCACCCGAGATGGCGCGGGCAAATGCCGGGGTCATGCGCCAACTGCGGGCTGATAGCATCAGCTCGGTACTGAGGTGGGTACTCCCCAGCTCCCCTTCCCAGGCCACCACATCCGCGTGCTCAAAGCCGATAAAGGGTTTGAGCACCTGGATAAGGCTCTCCAGCACCTGCTCCAGCGTCTTGGCATCGGCGAGGGTGGCAACGCCCCCCAGCAGAGTCTGGGACTCGTGACGATACTTGGCCTCGCGCTCGCGGCAACGCATAAGGTCGACCAGCGTGGTCTGCAATTTGTCGCCGAGGGCTTCCAGTTCACTGTTGCCAATCATCTTGTTGCCTGCTCTGTTATGTTCTGCCGACTCAACGGGTCAGGAAAATCACGCTCGATACCATCAGGTTGCCGTGAGCCAGCTCGCCATTGGGCAGCCGCCCCTGCTCGCCGAAGGTAAAGGGGGTGATAAAGGGGATCTTGCCGAGGCGAGCCTGGCTCTGCTCGACAAATTGGCACAACATATCACCTAGCGCCAAACGGCAACCAGCACAAAAGATGATGAGAGCGCCGATAGGCTGCAATTCCACGTCGACCCCATACCCTGGCTCAACGCGCATGGCATTGAGGCTGCGCTGCAACAACCCTTCCTGACTGCTGTACATCAACAGCAGACGCTCCCCTTGCACCACATCGGTAAAGAGCCGCAGCCCGCCCTGTTCGGTCACTGCTTCGGGGTGGGAGAGTTTGTAGTAAGGAATGCCATCCAGCGCCCCCACCTGACGGGCCAGCGGGGTGAGCGTGGTCTCCCGCAAAATCGCTCCCACCGGCCAGGGCTGCTCGCGCCCGCACCAGCGGGCATAGACCTCGGCGGCAGGCTGGTGATCGATGGTGAGTACCTCCCGCCCGTTGCAGGTGGTGATCTCGCCGCTGAATTCGGCAGGCACATAACCGGAGTGAAACTGAAAAGCGAGCTGGCAATCGGGATAGAGCACCGCCAGACCGATGCCATCCTGAGCCACCGCCTCATCCCAGCAGAGCTGCCAGTCACCGCTGACGCTGCTATCTGCCGCGGACCCACCGACCACCGGCACCGAGGCACCGAGTTCGGCCTCGATACCGGCCAGCAACCCCTCTTCCTTGCCGGGACTGGCATGAAACAGGATCAACTGGGGCAGCTCGCCCGGCCGACCACAGTCGCTCATGGCTCGGCGCAGCAACTGCCGCACATCCACCCCGTCACCGCTGGCACCGGCTACCCCGAAGGCCCCTTTCTCGTCATACAGAGCCGCCACCGCCAGCCCATATCCGTCTCGGGCGTGGTGTCCCATCTCGGTCATGACACCACCGCAAGAGCTGCAACCCAACAGACGGGTCGTCGGGAACTGGCATTTGAGCGCTTCGCGCAGTATCGCCCCGTCATGGGCTTGGGTAAAATAGAGTAACAGCAGGGAGGGGGCCTGATCGGCATGGTGGCGCAGCTGCGCGCAGATATCTTGGGCCGCCAGCGATGAATTCTGGGCGAGGGAGTGAACGGTCAGAAATTTCAACACCATCTCCTTGTTTTATCGAATGGCAGCCTCAAGCAAAAATCATACCTTTATCAAACAATTATCTCGCTTCGCTTGCTAACATAGCGGTCAACTGAGACCAATAACAGGACGCCCATATGTGGCAAAAAAACATCAATGACTTCGATCGGGTCGTTGCCATCGGTGGTGGCCACGGCATGGGACGAGTGCTTTCGTCCCTCTCGTTTCTCGGTCAACGGCTCACCGGCATCGTCACCACCACAGATGATGGTGGCTCGACCGGACGCCTGCGCAAGAGTCAGGAGTGCATCGCCTGGGGCGATCTGCGCAACTGCCTGAACCAGCTGGTGACCGATCCCAGCATCGGCAGCCTGTTGTTCGAGTACCGCTTTGCCGGCAAAGGCGAGCTGGCGGGCCACAACCTTGGCAACCTGATGCTGCTGGCGCTCGATAATCTCTGTGTCCGTCCTCTTGATGCTATCAAGCTGATCAGTGACATGCTCAAAATCGAGTCACAATTGCTACCCATGTCTGAATTTCCCACCGATCTCTGCGCCCATATGGAGTGTGGCACCCAGATCCTGGGAGAGGTATCCATCGATCAACTGGCAACCCCCCCCCTCTCTCTCGGCCTGATGCCGGAGGTGCAAGCGACCCGCGAAGCGGTGCTGGCATTGCAGCAGGCGGACATGATCATTCTTGGGCCGGGCAGTTTTCTCACCTCCATCATGCCGCCACTGCTGCTGGCCGAGCTCGCCCAGGCCATCAACGAGAGCAGCGCCATGCTGGTTTTCATCTGCAATCTGGTGGCGGAAAACGGCCCTGCCAGCCAGCTGGACCTGATGAGTCAGTGTCGCTGGCTGGAGTCCCGAGTCGGTCAGGGTCGGCTGGATGCCATCCTGGCCCCACAAGGCGCGGGTGATGCGGGGGACTGGCAAGGGCGTGTGATCGAAGCCGAGCTGGGCGAGCTTGAGCTGCCCCATCGACACGATCGGTTGAAGCTGAAACTGGCGCTGGACCGAATAATCCAGCAACTGCTCAACCAGCGTTAGGCAACGGTCACGGCGCCCCGGCATCCCTGCATTGCGCCGTTACTGATAATCGGCAAGAAACGCGAGCACCTGAGGCAAGGAGGCCTCCAGCAGTTGCAACTGGCGCTCTGCCTCGGCCACATCCGCCTGCTTGCTGGCCATCTCCAGCGCCATCACCTGCTGATAGCTCGGCATGGCGCCGTAGCTGCCACAGGATGATTTCATGCTGTGCGCCACCCGAGCCAGCGCCTCCCACTCCCCCTGCTCATAGAGGGGTCTGAGCTGACTCAGCTGCTCGCCCACCTCTTCAATAAAGACTGCGATGACCACGGGCAGCATATCCGGACCGATATCCTCTGCCAGCTGCTGCAACACCTTGCGATCCACCCACTCCATGCGAGGCTCCTCCAGAACGGTATTCAAACAGACCATACTATAGATAGTTTTCGATGTCGTGG